>CAVRZU010000159.1:0-16533 GCA_963725365.1 uncultured delta proteobacterium
GACGATGTGGGGCTTGTGGCAGCACTTGAATGGCTGCGTCACTAACGCATGAAATTATATCCCCAATGCCATATAGAGTTTGAGGTTAGCGTTACAGAAGAGGAAGTTCCTCGAGAACCTTAAGGAAACATCTTTAAAATCGCCCAGGAGGCATTAACCAAGATAGCCGAGCACAGCAAAGCGGAGTGGGTTGACATTTCGCTCACCAGGAATGGGGGGAAATCAAGTTGGCCGTTTCTGACGATGGCGTGGGCATGGACCTGGATCTAATCCTCCGGAACACTTCCGCTACAAGTCTTGGCTTTACCAGCATGAGGGAAAGGGCCGTGCTCAGCGGGGAGCTTCCTAATCGAGTCCACTCCGAGTGAAGGGACAGACAATCCGAGCTCTCTGGCCAATTGAAGGGGAGGATCACACGAACAACTCAAGTGCAACACCCCTGAACTCAGCCTAGCAAAACCCTCAACGTTGTTTTCCCTCTGGAACCGGCGTATATTTTAGCAATCGGGCTAAACAAAGGCATTTCTGTAAGGCTTTCGCTTTCCGGATTAAAGAGAAAATTAGGTGATTCATAAAACCAAGCTATGAAGATCTGCAAGAAAGGAATCAAGGAACTGGAAAAGGAAGCCCTTGTGCGCAAGCAGGCGAACAAGGAGGCAAACCTCCAGCGGGAACACTGGGCAGGATTTGAATCAGCACCTTATGTCATGTTGCTCGCAGACAAAGACGGCCATGTAACGAACATCAACTTGCAGGCGCAGTCCTTTGTGGGCGGGCCGCGGATGAACTTTTCGGTTCTCTTTGCGGAGACCTGTTCGGTTGCGTGAATTCTTTCGACGGTATGGGGTGTGGAAGGAACACGGTATGCGCCATTGTCGGGCCCGAACCGAATTATGCCTACCTTCGAGACCGGTCAGGGCATCTGTGATGCGGAAGGTCGCTTGACGGTGCGCAAAGGGGCGGCGGATGTCCCTGTTGATGTGCTCATAAGCACTGCACTGATTAAAGATAAGGACATCGACAGAGTACTCGTTACGCTCATCGACATCACCGAGCGAAAGCGGGCGCAGGACGAGCTGTCAAATCGCGTCAGGTGCTCCAGTCAGTCTTGGACAACATTCCGCAGCGGGTTTTTTGGAAGGATCGAAACTCGGTCTTTGTCGGCTGCAACAAACCTTTCGCTTTGGATTGCGGCTATGAAGAGCCGGGTGAGCTTGTAGGCAAGACCTCTTACGAGACCGCCTCTGACATCACCGAGCGCAAGCACATGGAGAAGGCGCTGAAGGAGAGCGAGGAAAAATATCGTCGAATCGTTGAAATGGCCAACGAAGGCATCGGTGTGACGGACGGGGATAACTTTGTTACATATGTGAATCAAAAAATGGCTGACATGCTTGCCTGTATCCCCGAAGAGATAATTGGCAAGCCGTTAGTCGATTTATTGTTTCCGGAAGACCTGGCCGATCACCGGGAAAAGATTTCACGTCGCATTCAGGGGCTGAATGAGGCTTATGAACGTCGTTTTCGACGCAGCGATGGCGCAGAATGTTGGGCGATTGTTTCCGTCACGGCAATTAGAAACGAAGATGACGGGTTTTTGGGAACTTTTGCAATGCTCACCGACATCACCGAGCGCAAGCGAGCGGAAGAAGCGCTACGGGAGAGCGAGGAATTGTATCGAACGCTTGTCAGACTTATCCCCCGACGCTATCTCGGTGGCGGATCTGAATGGCCTGCTCACCTTCACTTCACCTAAGGCCATGCAAATGTTTGGAAATTCGCCAAATGACGATATCCTTGGACGCAGTATATTATCTTGGGTTGCCCCGGAAGAGCATGAAAAGATGTCTGCGAATATAATGCATCTTATGACAAAAGGAACACTCACAGATACTGAATACACACTAGTGAAGAAGGATGGGACCCGCTTTATCGGAGAGGTCAACGCCGCTGTCATTCATTCTCATGACGGCAGTCCAATGAGAATGATCGTAATTACCCGTGACGTCACCGAGCGCAAGAGGGCCGAGGAGGCGCTGCGGCTTAGCGAAAGGCGTCTTCGGAGGGCGGAGGTGGTGTCCCGCTTCGGCAACTGGGAGTTTATTCCCGAGTGCAATAAAGTGAAGGCCTCCGAAGGTGCGAGGATCATTTACGGGTTGGAAGGCAGTGAGTGGATCATGGCCGAAGTGCAGGAGGTCCCCCTTCCGGAGTATCGCGGCATGCTCGACAAGGCCATTAATGGACTCATCAAGGAGGGCAACCCGTATAATGTGGAATTTAAGATCCGCAGACCGGCCGACGGGAAGATCATCGATATCCATTCCATAGCCGAATATTCTCCCGAGAAGGGGGTGGTGTTCGGCGTCATACAGGACATCTCAGAGCGCCAGAGAGCCAAGGAGGAAAAAGAGAAACTGGAGGCTCAGTTGTTTCAAGCTCAGAAGATGGAATCGGTGGGACGGCTGGCTGGCGGCGTGGCGCACGATTTCAACAACATGCTGGGCGTGATCATCGGCCGGGCGGAAATGGCTCTGCTACAGGACGTCTCCAATAACAAACTCCAGGAAAACCTCAAGGAGATCCTCAATGCGGGCCTGCGTTCAGCAGACCTTACCCGGCAACTGCTGGCCTTTGCCCGCAAACAGACCGCCATCCCGAAGATACTGGATTTAAACGACACGATCTCGGGCATGCTCAAAATGCTCCGGCGGCTGATCGGCGAGGATATCGACATGTCCTGGCACCCGGGACTCGATCTTTGGAAAGTCAAAATTGATCCCTCCCAAGTGGACCAGATTCTGGCCAATCTTGTGGTCAATGCCCGCGATGCCATTTCCGAGGTTGGCGCCATCACCATTAGGACCGAAAACGTTGTGATCGATGATTCCAATAGGGCCGAGGCCACCGAATTCATTCCCGGAGAATACTTACTGCTGACCGTTAGCGATACCGGAACGGGTATGAGTGAGGAAGTCCGTGAGAATATCTTCGAGCCTTTTTTTACCACCAAGGAAGTGGGCAAGGGAACCGGGCTGGGATTGTCAACCGTTTACGGCATCGTTAAACAAAATGACGGTTTTATTTATGTTGCCAGCGAACCTGGGAAAGGAGCTACGTTTAAAATCTACCTGCCGCGGTTCAAGGCTGAAACCGAACAGGTCCCCTCTGAGGAGGTTAGCCGTTAAGCGCCCGACAGGCACGGAAACCATCCTGCTGGTCGAGGACGATGAAGCGATCCTGAACCTCAGCAAGATGATTCTGGAAAACCTTGGGTTACACTGTGCTTGCAGCGCAGACTCCGTGACACGCCATACATCTTGCAGAGGAGCATCCAGGAGATATTCACCTGCTGATCACGGACGTGGTGATGCCGGAGATGAACGGGCGGGAACTGGCAGAACAGCTTAGCGACATCCGCCCGAACCTCAAGTGCATGTATATGTCGGGCTATACCGCCGACGTGATTGCACATCGCGGCATTCTGGACGAAGGGTAAATTTCATTCAGAAACCTTTCGGCAGCGATGCTCTTGCGGCAAGAGTCAGACAGGTGTTGGACCACTTGGAATAGGTGACCAAAAGATAAAGTCAGCATTGCTCCACATCTGTTACAAAACTTTGCGCCATCCGGATACTGTGATTCACATTGCCGGCACTTTATCGGAATCCTTTATTTGACTTTCCTGAAGTAGAGTTCCTTCGATCCTGGAAGGGTAACGTGAACAATCCGGTTATCCAGACTTCCAACGATTACTCCAAGAAATGTGTCCTTGAATTCCTCAATTCCTCAATTTTCTGATATACTTCAAACATGCTCTGGAAGCTCAAACAACGGCAGCAAAAATGGCTCGAAGGCGAAAAAGGCACGGTCTTAAAAGACTGGGGCGGCAAAATGCGTATCGCCCTGGTCTTTCCTAACCGCTACGCCGTGGGAATGTCCAATCTCGGGTTTCAGTTCGTCTACGATGCTCTGAACCGGTTTGAAAACGTGGTGTGCGAGCGCGTATTTTACCCGGAACCCGAAGATCTCCCCCTGGTAAGTAAATTCCCGGGCGGTCTGCTCTCAGTCGAATCCCAAAGACCTCTTTTGGATTTTGACATGGTGGCCTTCAGCGTTCCTTATGAAAACGATTGCACCAATATTGTCGAAATGCTTCAACTCGCTGCAATACCCGCCCGGGCGCGGGACAGGACTGAAGCGCACCCGCTCATATCGGGAGGGGGGGTGGCCCTTTTCCTCAATCCCGAACCGCTTGCCCCTTTTTTTGATTTCATGTTTATCGGAGAGGCCGAATCGCTGCTGCCTGAATTTATAGACTTTTGGAAACAATTCGAAAACAGCACTCCTTCGCGCCCTGAAATTTTAAAAGAGCTTGGAAGGTCGATAGAAGGGATCTACGTTCCCTCTTTTTATGAGCCCATGTTCAATTCGGACGGGACCCTGGATTCCATTGTCCCCATGGATGGCAGCGGCCTTCCGGAAAGAATCGCACGCAGGCGGGCCGATCTTTCGAAAAGCTCTCCCTGCAGGACGGCAGTACTCACGGCCAATACCGAATTCAGCAACGTGCTTCTGCTGGAGATCGGAAGGGGCTGTGGGCGAGGGTGCAGGTTTTGCGCCGCCGGATTTGTCTACAGGCCGGTGCGCTATCACGGCATCGAAGAACTGCTGCAGGCCGCAGGTTCTCCGAACGAGGGCACAAAAAGAATAGGGCTCGTCAGCGCCGCCGTATCCGATCACCCGGAAGTAGGCCGGCTATGCTCTTCACTGCTCGACCGGGGCGGTTCCCTTTCCTTTTCCTCGCTGCGGGCAGATACGCTTAACGATGAAATCCTCTCAGCCCTGGAATCGAGCAGGCACCAGGCGGTTGCAATCGCGCCCGAGGCCGGCTCCGAGAGGCTCAGGCGGGTCATCAACAAGAATTTGTCCGAAGATCAGATTTACCAGGCAGCCGAAATCCTGGCCCAAAGAGGAATCCTTAATCTCAAACTCTACTTCATGATCGGTCTGCCGACTGAAACTACCGGAGACCTGGAATCCATCGTCGAGATTTCAAAGGGGATTCGTCATCATGTATTGAGCGCCAGCCGCGGTAAAACGAGGCTTGCAACCATTACGCTGAGTATAAGTTCCTTTGTCCCAAAGCCATTTACGCCTTTCCAGTGGACGGCTTTCGCCGGGATTGGGCCGCTTAAGGAAAAAGCGAAATGGATCCAAAATGCGTTAAGGAAAGTACCGAACATCAGGGTCCATTTCGACTTGCCAAAGTGGGCCTACGTTCAGGCCATGCTGTCGAGGGGAGACCGCAGGGTTGCTTCCCTTATTGACAAAGTCGCACTGGATGGGCTTAGCTGGGGCCAGGCGATGCGCGGTTCACCGCTAAACCCCGACTTCTGGGTGATGAGGCAGAGGGAACGCGATGAAAAATTTGCCTGGGAGGTTATAGACCACGGGATCGCGCGCAAGTTCCTGTGGGAGGAATACCAGCGCGCTCTTCAGGAGAAGAGCAGTCCCGAATGCCGGCCGGAACTGAATTGCACAAGATGCGGAGCTTGCTGAAATGAAATCCCGCCTTGAGAGATACCTTTTTCTATGCACGCGCCTTGTCCTGGGAGCTATTTTCATAGCCGCCAGTATCAGTAAGATTGCGTATCCGCCTGACTTTGTCAAAGTAGTGGCAAATTACCGCATTCTCCCAGACTACCTGGTAAATATTGTCGCTGTCGTTCTCCCCTGGCTGGAGGCGGTTGTCGGGGCATTAATCGTTTGTGGCCGGTGGCTGCCGGGCGCTGTTGCCCTCGCCAACTTGCTTCTGCTCGTTTTTTTCGGGGCCATGGCACAGGCTGCCGCGCGTGGAATCGATTTACACTGCGGATGCTTCAGCTCCAAAGCCGCCGGGGCGCCGCACATGTTATGGTATCTGGCCAGGGATTTTCTATTTCTCCTGCTCGGGGCAGTGGTGATGATACGGGTGGTACGGAGGCGTAACATGGGATCGAACGTTTAACGCGGAACCCGAACAGAGTGAGGGTTCGTCCTCGCAAAAGATCGGACGCCGAACTATAAGCGTCTAACGTGGGATCGAACGTTTAACGCGGAACCCGAACAGAGTGAGGGGTGCGTCCTCGCAAAAGATCGGACGCCGAACTATAAGCGTCTAACGTGGGATCGAACGTTTAACGCGGAACCCGAACAGAGTGAGGGTTCGCCCCTCGAACAGGTCGGCGGAATGCGGCCGGGTTGTCGATCGTAAATCCTTCGCGCTCTTCGTGACCATGTTTCAGAGCCTTGGGCGTTCCGAGTTGACTCGATGGCGATAGTGCATAAATTCTTGGGCCTGACAATGGGCTTAACTTCAAAAAGAGATTCAAGGGGGGCAACATGAATGAGAAGATAAGGATTGCTTTGAATGAACAGATAAACGCAGAGCTTTATTCCTCTTACCTCTATCTTTCAATGGCATCTTATTTCAAGCGGCTCAATCTCGAAGGGTTCGCCAGGTGGTTGGAAGTGCAGGCCATGGAGGAATTGACTCACTCAATGAAATTTTTCAATTTCATAAACGAGCGGGGCGGGAAGGTCGATCTGACTTCGATCGATGGTCCTCCCACTTCCTGGGATTCGCCGTTGTCCGCTTCCGAAGCGGTCTACAAACATGAGGTCAAGGTAACCGGCCTGATTTACAATCTGGTAAATATCGCAACGGAAGAAAAAGACCATGCGACCAGTAATTTCCTTCAGTGGTTCATAACCGAACAGGTCGAGGAAGAAACGAGCGCGGAGGCAATCGTACAGAAATTGAAGCTGATCGGAGGCGAAGGCGGCGGACTCTATTTATTGGATCAGGAACTCGCGCAAAGGGTTTTCACCCCGCCGCCCGGAACTACAATTCTGGCGGGAGCCGCCAAAGGCGGGGCGTAAAGAACATTGCTGAGTGCTGAGTGAAGAAGCAGCATAAAGAGTCTGTTGCTTCGGGAGGGCATAAATGATTTTAGATTGCTGAATTCAAAAATCTAAAATTCACTTAGTGGTTCGCAAGAGTTCTGATCCAGAAATAACAAAACAGCGCAGCAAATATTATGTTTCCGGCCCATACTCCGAGGGCGGGGGGTAGAGACCCGGCGGAGGCGAGCGAGATTCCCACGTTTGAAACGGCGATGAAACCGAACGCCACTACAAGCGATATGCCGACTCCGGATGCGATTCCTTCATGCATCCCCTGTCTCAGAGCCACAAGAATGCCGAGCAAAGCCAGAATAAGGGTGGCCAGAGGTGATTGAATCCGCGTGTACAGATCTACCCTGTAAGGGGTGGCGCTGAACCCCTCCCCCTCTATTTTATTGACGTACCGGAGCAACTCTTTCCAGCTAAGATCGTGGGGAAGAGTTTCGTCCGACTTGAAGTCAGCCGGGGTCACTTTCAGATCGAGCTGTTTCTGATCGAACCATTGCTGGTCTGTATTTCCGTCGTGGTAGGCTACAACGAGACCTTCCTCTGCAAGCCACCCCGCATCGGTCCACGTTATACGCCGTGCGTCAATCCGGCGGACCAGATGGAAGGTTGAATCCAGGAAAAAAATCGACGCTATGTGCATTGTATTTTTTTGGCGGTCGTAGAGCCTGATCTGGTAAATGGTGTTCTCATCGCGGAACCACATATTTTCCGGGTTCATCCAAAGCGCCTGTTTTGTGTGTTCGACCTTGACCGCCCAGGTTTCATCCAACTTTCTATTCAGGGGACGTGCCACAAACTCCGCCACACAAAAATGAAAGAGGGAAATCACAAGCGCCGCAACGGCGATCGGCGCGACATAGTAGCGCGGATCGACGCCGGCGGTCTCCATTGCAAGCAGTTCACGGTTTCGCTTGAGCATCCCCAGAGCGATGATCGTTGCAAGGATTGTGGCCATCGGGATGCCCTGAGTCAGTATCCAGGGGATCTTGCACAAAAAATAGATGTAAATCTCACGGAATGTGACGTGACTTTCCAGCATATGGTCCACTCGTTCGAAAAAATCGACGACGAGGAATATTCCCACAAAGCCGACCGTAGCCAGGGCAAATACAGGCAGGAAATGATTCAACACATATCTGGGGATTATTTTCAACTTGCGACCGCCCCGTGCTGTTTTCGAGTTTTTGAACCTGCCCATCGAAAGCGTGCAAGAGGCCGCGCGAGGATCGCAATGTAAAACGGCGTCTCCTTGTGCATTTTTGTCCACAGGTAGACGACGAGTAGAAGGCTCAGCAGGTTAGGAGTCCAGACAGCAAAAAAAGGTGAGATTATGTTGCCTTCGCCAAACGCCTTGCCGGCGGAGAGCAGGACGTAGTAAGCCAGAAAAATTCCCACACCGGCTGTAATTCCCGTCATTCGGCCCTTCTGACGGAACATTGAGCCAAGCGGAGGTCCAAGCAAGCCCAGAAACAAACAGGCCGCCGGGAAAGCGATCCTTTGGTGCAACTCGAGACTCCACCAGATATAAGCGGCTTTATCCACGGAGTTTTTCGCCCGACGGTAGATCTCGCCCATGTCCATCTCGCTTCTCTTCACGGCTCCTTTTTCCGCCGCCCCCATGATTTCGTCCATGGAAAGTATGAAGTCGTAGTTATTGAATAAGACTGCCTGGGCTTCTTTCATGTCATTGGAAGTGCGAGTTATCATGCCGTCCGCAAGCTTGAATTTAATGAGGCTCGAATCCGGGGGAATATCGAGCTGGGCGTCTTCGGCCGCTATTGTGACTTTTTCGTTGGGTTCTCGTTGGTCCTGGATAAAGATGCCTTTGATCGTATAGTCCGAACGGTCAACCGACCTGAAAAAGAGAACCAGTTTAGGAATGGCGGAAATGAAGACGCCTTCTTCCAAAAAAGAAGGGATCGAGTCGCGGCCAAGCGACCTGAGTTTTGTCTCAAAAGCGTGGTTAGTCACGGGGAGAACGTAAACGGCGTTTAGGAACGCAAGCGTTGTCAAAGTAACAAGCACTCCGAGCACCGGAGGCAGAAAACCGAGAAACCCGGTTCCCGCCGCTCGAAAAGCGACAAGTTCGTTATCAGCGTTGAGGCGCAGGAAAGCAAGCATAACCCCCAGCAGGCCCGCCATCGGGGCGGCATACGAAATGAGCCTCGGCATTGCAAAAAGGATTAACTCTACGATGACTTTCGACACCGCAGGACGAAGCGAAAAGAATACGCATGAGCTGTAGGAGCTGCCCGGTGACAAGCACGAAGCAGGCCCCCGCCAGGCACATAAGCACCGGAGGATACTGCTCGCGCAGGATGTAGGTGTAGAGTGTCTTTTTCATTACGGGTAATCTATCCAATGAAAGCGGATAAGGTCAATTGCAAAGATGAGGTGAAGCTGGAATAGTTGCGCCCGCCCCCCCGCAAAGACAACCAAACTCCTCAAAAAACCGTAAAGGATTGCCGCAGTTTCGACGATATTCTAGGTACGCGAAAAAACGCTCCGGAGGCGGACCAGAAAATTAATGTACGCTTGCCCCGGCAAACGCGGCTTAATAAATTTGTAATTGATTCAACCAATTTTTCTCAATCATTTAAAACGTAAGATTCACTTTTGCAGGAGAGTTCAGATGGTAAGGTCACGAGCCTCGAACATCTATCACCAAACCGCAATCGAAACCGCTGATCCGCTCCAATTGCTCATTCTATGCTACAATGCAGCGATCAATGACCTCAAGCAAGCCGAAGAGTTCCATGAGAGGCGCCAAATGAATGGGGCCTACCGAAAAATCAGGCATGCCCAGGATATTGTAACAGAACTCCTGCTGGGCCTCGACTACGAAAGAGGCGGAGATGTGGCACGCAATCTCAGCCGGCTTTATAATTTTATACTCAGGCGGCTGATCGGCATAAACACCTTGGGGGACACCTCGATATATGGCCACCTGGTCAAAGTACTCTCCGAACTAAGAGACGGCTGGGAAGCGATAAAGCTCAGTCCAAACCACACTCCCATCAAGGCTGGACTGCTTCCTCGAAACTGGCAGGCTTCGGCATAGGATTCAGCTATGGAAAGCAAGGAATCGTGCTGGGAGGATCGGGTCGAGTCCCTTCTGGACCAGCTACTGAAATTTACGGCGCAACTCACGGAACTTGAAAATGATCCGCAGATAAACGCCAAGGCACTTTCGGGCGCATGCATCAGGCGCCTCAATGAATTAAAAACCCTTATGCCGCAGAACCCGAAAAGTTCGCTGGCATCCGAAAACGAAGTGCTTGAAAAAATGCGAGCCTTTATGCCCGCACCCAAGTCTGCCTCGATATCCTGGGAAGGAAGAACAACCGGCTGGCCAATGAGCTCCAGACTCTATCCAGGACAAAGCACGCCATCAACTCCTACGCTGCTGTTCGAAGCCGCACCCGGTGAAAAGATTTTAGATTTTAAAATCTGCAATCGAAAATCTGCAATCATGCTCACCCGTTCTTCTTCAGTTTCAGATCGGACCATCTTTTAAAAAAACCGCCCACTTTGGATCCGGCTTGTTCCTCAACAACCCTGATCTTTCCCCGATGGACCATCACCTTTTGCAAACAGGCCCTGAGGTATGAACATGGGAGGCACCCTCTCTGAGGCTGCATAATCCCTTCTTCATCCACCGGACATACCTTATCGCCCTCGCCAAAACAACTCGGGGGGCACTCCTTCTCCTGGCCGGACCCAGATGGTATTTCTTTCATGCACGCCCTCCAGCGCGCCGCCCCTATTCGAGAATCTCCAACACCGCGCGCTTCTTAAGCTTGGTTGCGGCTGCGTTCACAATGGTTCTTATGGCATGCGCATTTCGGCCTTCCTTACCGATTATCTTCCGAGGTCATCTTTGGCAGCACGCAATTCCAACACAGATATCTGTTGGCCGAGAATTTCTTTAACTACAATCTGTTCGGGATGTTCCGCAAGACAACGTGCGATGTATTCAACCAGCTCTCTAATTTGGATATCTTCCATAAACGCAGGCTCCCTGCCAAGAATCCGGGGGATTCCGGTAGAAATAAGAATCGGTAAGTCAGGCTGAAAAAAACTTGGAAAATCGTGACGCTCGATCGCGGGAGCACGAAGAGTAGAACCTGACAGCTAACAGTTCCTAGTATTTGAGTAATTATGAAAAATCGGTTAAGGTGTCAACTCATTTTAGATTTATATTCTGCATAACCTATTCGGGGACTGAAAAAAGGGACTCTTTGAAATGAATTGCGACGTCCCGGTCAGGTCCGGGGGGGGGCCTCTAATTGAGTCTGTTGCGGTTGATCTGCCAGCGCCAAGTCTTGGCGACAATACCGCAGACCTCGACAGACTCGCCAGAACCCTGGGGCAGATGGGATTTTCACCGGTTCGAATCTCGCCGGGCAAAATGAATGAGTTTGTCCGGAAAATGCGCGAAAGTAATTTGCGGTTCAGAACCGTAGTTGGCTATACCGGTACGCATTGGGAAGTTCTTGAAATAGTTGCCATGGCGAACAGTGCGCCGGTTTTCGGCTTTGCACTGGACCTTGGCACCACAAGCCTGGCTTTGCGCCTCATCGACATTGCACACAACAAGATCATCGGGCAAGTCGCTGTAAAAAATCCTCAAGTGGCCTGGGGGGAAGATATCCTCAGCCGAATCATCTTTGCCCGGAACCCGGACGGCCTGGCTGCACTAAGGGACTCGCTGGTGCAGGCCTGTTCGGATGCCATGCGCGAAACGCTTGAACAATGCGGGATTTCTCCCAGCCATGTCTACATTGTATCCTGCGCGGGAAATACGGCCATGAGTCATTTTTTTTGGGGCCTTGATCCATCATTCCTATGCCGTGAACCTTATATTCCTGCTGCCAACAGATTCCCCATGGCCCGGGCAGCAGAGCTTGGCTTCACTTTTTTACCCAACTCGCTGATATATCTGTTTCCGAATGTCGGGTCATATGTAGGCGGCGATATAATCTCGGGAGTTATCGCAGCAGGTTTGAACAGATCGACAGACTTGAGCATGCTTATAGACGTCGGAACAAACGCCGAAATCGTGCTGGGCAATCGCGAGTGGATGCTGGCCTGCGCGGGTGCAGCCGGCCCGGCGCTCGAAGGCGGCGTTGTTGAGCGCGGAATGCAGGCAGCCACAGGGGCAATCGACCAGGTAAGGATAACAGAAAGACGCTGGAGCCGGACTTTCGGGTAATCGGAGACAGGAAAGCTTCAGGCATCTGTGGGTCCGGCCTTATAGAACTTGTGGCGGAGATGTTTTCTTCGAAAATTCTGAACATCCAGGGCAAATTCAGCGCCGGGCTGAGTTGCTCGCGCCTTAGAGATACGCCGGACGGCTTGGCTTACGCGCTGGCGTTGTCTTCCCAACCCTGGACGGAAGCGAGATGCTTATATCCGAGATAGACATCGGGATCTTCTTGAAATCAAAAGCGGCTATGTACACTATATTGTCCGTCATCTGCCGAAAGGTTGGACTCAGTTTTGCCGATCTAAAAAATATTTACATCGCGGGCAACTTCGGCAATCATGTGGACTCCGAGATGGCGGTTCGAATCGGCATGATTCCGGATCTGCCCCTGGAAACATATCTTGGGATCGGCAACTCCAGCCTGCTGGGGGCTTCCATGCTCATGTGCGACCGAACACTTCTTGCGGAAGCCGAACAGGTTCGAAACACGATCACCTATGTTGAACTTAACGTAAATGTTGAGCTGATGAATGAGTTTCGAGGAGCGCTCTTTATCCCGCACACCGATCCGAAGCTTTTTCCATCCGTGGAAATACCGGCTTCGCAGTGAACACAAAACAGTTGTCAGCGACAACTGAAGACGGTGAACTCAAAGATTGAGGCCGTGAACGATGAACAGACCGACTCAGGCAAACAGATATCAGCAAAACACAGTCAAGCCGAGGTTCTCCTTCAAAGGCATCCATATTGCCCGGCTGCTTGTTATGTTCCTGCTGCTCCTCAATATTGCCCTGGTCTACACGATTGTGTTTTCATCCAAAGGACTTCCGGGCTACAAAAAGCAAAACCAGCAGGTAAAGGAACTCGAGGAAAAGGTCCTCAAGTTCAGGGTTGAAAACCAGAAGCTCTTCGAAATGATCAAATCTCTCAAAAACAGCCCTAAAGCTCAGGAAAAGCTGGTTCGCCAGGAACTCGGCTGGGTCGGCGAAAATGAAATTATTCTGGAATCAGGGGGCAAGCAACACGAGGGAGGCGAAAAAGCGGCCGGGCCCATGAAGCCTTTCAGCCTCCCCAGAGGGATTGAGTGAATTAATCTAAAAGTTTAGATTTTAGCTTTTTAAAATCTGCGAATCTGCAATCTGCAATTCTTTTAATTCCTAATTGCTCCTCATGGGCAAGATGCGCACCCCCGCATCTTCCAGGGCTTCACGTATGATTCGGGCGAGTTTCCATGCGCCGGGCGTATCGCCATGGACACAAAGAGTGTCCGCTTCGAGCCTGATTTCCTTGTGGTCCACGCTGATCATGCGGCTCGAAGTGGCCAGTGCGAGAGCACGCTCCCGCACTGCGTCAGGGTCGCAAATGACTGAGCCCTCCAGGGTCCTTGGAGCAAGTTGGCCGTTGCTAAGATAGGCGCGGTCCGCAAAAACCTCTTTGGCCACCTTGAGTCCTGCCGAACGGGCCATTTCTGCGCAAACAGAGCCTGACGAAGTGACGAGAATAAGCTCAGGATCAAAGGCCTTTAGGGCGGAAATGACCTCGTTTGCCGCTCGCTCGTCTTTTGCCGCCAGGTTGTAGAGCGCGCCGTGCGGCTTGACATGCTGGAGTTTCATTCCGTGCTCGCGTGCGAAACCGGAAAGGGCGCCGAGCTGGTAAATGATGTAGTTTTTGATTTCGCCCGGCAATGTTTCCATAGCGCGGCGACCGTAGCCCAAAAGATCGGGGTAGCCGGGGTGAGCGCCGATTGCGACTTCGTGTTCGGCTGCCAGCCGCACCGTTTCGGCCATCACCGACGGGTCCCCGGCGTGCCAGCCGCAGGCTATGTTAGCCGAGCTGATATAGGGCATTATCGCCTCGTCATCGCCAATGCGGTATGCTCCAAAACTTTCGCCCATGTCACAGTTGATGTCTATTGGTGATTCACGAAGATTTTCCATGCTTTTCATAGAAATTCCTGATCAGATATTCGTTTTTCAAATAAGCGAGCCGTGCCTGATCAAAATTCACCCTTACGAACCTCACCCCCAGACCCGGCTTCAACTGGCCGGCAAGGGGCAGATCCGCGGCTATTACGGTCGCCGCTTTTACATAGCCTCCGGTTGTCTGGCAGTCATTGCCCAAAATCACGGGCAGGCCACCGCCGGGCACCTGCACGGCGCCGGGGCAGGTCCCGTCGGAGATTATATCCCCACCCCGCTTGTGTTCTATCATCGGTCCGGACATGACGGAGCCCATCCTGTCGGATCGGCTGGAGACTTCAAATTCAGAAGAGAAGAAGGTCTCCAGTCCCTTGGCAGAAAGACAGTCATCCTGCGGCCCCGGCAACGCCCTGAGGACGGGACGGCCGCTGTAAGGCGGAATCAATCCTTCCGGAAACTCGTAAACAGGCTTGCCCACGGGATCTCCCAGGTAGAGCGAATCGCCTTTTTGAAGCGGCCTTCCGTGAAATCCTCCAAGACGCCCCCTCAGGAAAGTGGACCGGCTGCCCATAACAGGGGGAACATCGATTCCTCCCTGGATGCTCAGGCAGCTCCTCGATCCAAACTCCGGGGCATATAGTTCGATAACCGAATCTTTCTCCGCGAAGCAGCATGTCCAAACCGGCAGGGGACTTCCGTTCAGATTGGCCCCTGCCGGCGGCCCGGTCACGGCAAAGTGGACCCGGCTCTGGAACCGGGCACGGAATCCACCCAGGGTGATTTCGATGCAGGCCGCCCCAACGGGATTGCCCACGAGCAGATTTCCTATTCGCAACGCCTGCTGGTCCATGGCGCCGGACATCGGGACCCCCTTATCGCGAAAACCAAAGCGCCCAAGGTCCTGCACGGTAGCCAGAGGCCCCGGGTCAATGATGAGTATCGCCCTCAAATCTCCCCCTGCAGGTATTGGTAACGCGTGGATAGAGCATGGAATTCATCTCGCGTTATCGCTTTGAATCGTATTGTGCCGCCCATTTCGAGCAGGAACGGCTCTTTTCTTGCCGGATCGAATATCTTTACCGGGGTTATCCCGATAATCTGCCAGCCTCCTGGACTCTCAACGGGGTAAATGCCTGTCTGGCGGCCGGCTATGCCGACGCTTCCCGCCGCAACCGCCTTTCTGGGGTCTTTTTTTCTGGGGGTATGGAGCCGGTGGTCCAGTTCCCCCAGATACGGAAATCCCAGGATGAATCCGATCATGTAAACATGATACACCGGAGCCGTATGGAGTTCGATCACCTTTTCAGTGTGCATTCCATGGAAGTCTGCGACTTGCCTGATGTCCAACGCGAATTCGCTCTCATAGCAAACCGGGATATCTATAATCCGTTCACAATCAGGGCCGGCGGCATCTTCTGCGTCAAGCTTTTCCTCTATTATCAAAAGGAGTTTTTCCAGGGAACAAACCAGGGGATCATACCGGATGAAAAGTGAGCAGTAGGTTGGATTTATATCGAGAATGCCCGGATAGGGGGCCGCCTTGAAGCTCTTATAAAGATGCCGGACCTTCCGGTTGATTTCCAAGTCTATTTTGTCGCCGAATTCGACGCTGATCGCCGTTTCGCCGCACAAAAGGACCCTTGGCTCAGCGTATGCGCCCGATTCATCCCCGCAAAGCGACATGCTCTTAGACTCCACCGCACAGGCCCGTAGATTAACAGGATCGACTTTTCATTGAAAGCCTCAAGTTTTCTGCTTGCAATTCTGTATGCCGATGCACAGTATTGTGCCAATCCTTTCAACCCTGTCAAAAGTTTTTCCGGAGACTCTCAGGCCATGATTGAAAATCTGGACCCAGTCCTTCTCTCACGTATTCAGTTCGCATTTACCCTTTCCTTTCACATATTTTTCCCCGCGTTCACAATTGGTCTGGCTAGTTGGCTGGCCGTGCTCGAATGGCGCCTTCTGGCAACCGGCGACACTGTCTATGGGGTTATATACCGGATGTGGGTCAAGATTTTTGCGGTCACCTTCGGCATGGGAGTTGTTTCCGGCGTAGTCATGTCCTTCCAGTTCGGGACCAACTGGTCCGTATTCGCAGACAAAACCGGAAACATTCTGGGGCCTTTGCTGGGCTACGAAGTATTGACCTCGTTCTTTCTTGAAGCCTCATTTCTTGGGATAATGCTGTTTGGCTGGAACCGTGTTGACCGCAGGGTCCATTTTGCCGCGACCGTCATCGTTGCCGCCGGGACCCCGATTTCAGCCTTCTGGATCCTTTCGGCCAATAGCTGGATGCAGACGCCGAGGGGATCCGGATCGGGAACGGCCTGCTCGATCCCACGGACTGGATGCAGATTGTTTTCAACCCGTCTTTTCCATTCCGCTTCGTCCATATGGTGACCGCCGCCGATCTGACCACGGCTTTTGCCGCCGGGGGCGTTGGCGCAT
>CAVRZU010000160.1:0-36439 GCA_963725365.1 uncultured delta proteobacterium
AGTTAAGCGTGCTGTGATTTCTTCGGTTCTCTTTCTTTGAGCCAGTCACGCAGGACTTTGTTGATTCGTGTCTGCCATCCAGGCCCCGTTGCCCTTAAAGCTTCCAATATGTCGGCGTCCAGGCGTATGTTGACGTGGATTTTTACCGCAGGGGCTTTTGGGCGACCACGTGGTTTCAGCATCTCGGCGGCAACTTGCGGTCCAAATAGATCAGGCAACACCTCGGAGGCTGCTCAGGCATGCTGGAAATCCTCGTCGGTCCATTCCGGGTTTTCTTTTATCAATTAGCTCAGAATTGGGTTTGCGTTTCATACCGAAGCACCTCCCGGCGGTTGGCCTTACGAAGACTGATAACACGGACTACCCCTTCACGTGGGGTGAAAACCAGCGCATGGAGACGATTATCAATTAAGCCCAAAGCCCGGTAACGTGGCTCACCGTAATCCAAGCGCGTATCGGGAATGATTACCGCACTCTTCCACTTGAATCGAACGGATTCCTCAAAGGAAACTCCGCGTAGCTCAATGTTTGGTGCGTCCTTTTCGGGATCGAACTCGATCTTCACATGAATTATTGTACCCACAATAATTGTTACGTCAAGACCATTGCTGCTCGACTGGCTAGATATACTGGTCCGCAAGCTCCTTTATGAGCTTCTCCACATCACCTCCCGTTTCCGACGCCATCTCCTTTAGGGCAAATTCCAGCCGCTGCCGCGTCACGGGGTCATTCAAGTCATCGAGAGCTCTCAATGCCCCTCCCTGAGTCCCAGCCGAAACAGCAGCTTATCCTCGGCAGGCAGCCCCAGATAACGGTCTATCACCCCGAGCATCGCTTCTTTATCCTCCGGCAGCTTGCCTTCGACCTCTTCCAGCAGGTTCCTGTTGTATGCAATTTATAGGCATGTTGACCTCTAAGCAGCGGCTGATCCAGAGGCTCTTGGAGCAGGTGCTCCTCGGAGCATCCCCTGCGTCCTCAAGTCCTCATCAATATCAGGCCAATGAATTCCGAAGCCACCACCGGCAATACGCCAATTGTTCCTTTGGTCTACAATTGCATGCAAGAGGCGTGGGTCCCACGCCAGAGGTTAGTAATTGTGCGCCCATCTATCAGGTGAACGCTAAGAGTGTCTTCCGAAAAACAGACGTCTTTGACGCGCTCACCTGCCTTAGGTTCGGAAGTAGACATGCCAAGCCTCCAAAAGTTGTCGCTGATTTTCAATTGTCAGGGCCTCAATCTTTCGCAGTGCTGTTGGGCTGAAACCGAGGTTATAGGCCAAACTCACAGGTGTTAACCAGAACTTAGCCGACTGATCGTCTCGATCAACATGGACGTGTTGCGTAGCATTTCGTTTAGTGACTGTAAAAATAAAAGCGGTACGGACCGGACCTTAGGACGACAGGAGTCATTAATATAGTTCCCAAGTTCAATTTAAAAAGAATCGGTATCTGAGCATCTGAATTACCTATTCGTTGAACTGTTCATTGTCTGTCTCGAATCCTTATTCAAAATCATCGATTGAATTCCACTTCTCTTGGCACGTTCGCCAGATTGCAAGAAGTCGTTCTCTCTTCGTGCGATCGGTCTATGTAATCAAATAAACTTCCTTCTATGAATGCCTCAATGCTCTCACCCAGCGAGCACAAAAACAAGCTAGAAAAGACTTCTTTGAGTTCATCTAAAGTTGGTTCGAACATCTCTTTGAACACTGAATAAGCAGCGGCAATCCCTTCCCAGATATAGAGTTCACTCTCGACATCCAAGTCTTTCTTGAAATCTATCAGCATTTTATGGAAAGAAACTTTGTGCACATCCAATAAAACTATTCGGACATTACGAATCCGAATGCAAGAGAACCGGAGAGTTCCAACACTTCAGCCAGCCAACGGCCATTATCCTCTTGCTTGTAATCAATGGAGAATGTCATGACCATGATCCAATTTGAGGTTTACCGATTTTGGACCACCCCTTTTCACACACTTTGTAGCACAAGTCCTGGAAAGGTGCATGTCTAACTGGACTAAATATACTGATCCGCCAATTCAGTTATAAGCTTCTCCAGATCGCCGCCCGTTTCCGACGCCATTTCCTCCATTGCCGATTCCAGCCGCTGCCGCGTCACGGGGTCATTCAAATCATCGAGAGCTCTCAAGGCCCCTCCCCGGCGTCCCAGGCGGAACAGCAGCCTTTCCCCGTCAGGCATTCCCAGGTAGCGGTCTATCACCGCGAGCATGGCCTCTTTGTCTTCCGGCAGCTTTCCAGCGACCTCTTCGAGCAGGTTCATTATGTGGTCCGATATGAGCCGGCTTGAAACTTCGAGCAAAGAGACGAACAACCTGATCTCGAGTACGGTTTCGTCATCTGACAGAGGTATAAAGCGGCCGGACTGTTTGTCCTGGAAAAGAGGTACACGGGTCGGAATGCGCAGGCTCCTCAGCCTTATGAAATGCGGGTTGATTTCGTTCAGGACCCGCGCCGATTCCCTTGCGTGTATCCTCTGAAAGCTCCTTTCCTCCAAGCCCCGGCATGAAATATTCGGAAAGCTCCATGCCGGCTTCGATAACTTTCTTCCTGCCTCTATCTGGCGTCTTTGCGCTAACACCTTTTTGGACGAATTTCAGCACACGGTCAGACCCGCTCTCCATGCCTATGTGAATTCGGTCGAGCCCGGCTTTGCGAATTTGCTCCGAGTTCGGCCACACTCATTTTAGCGAGCGTGCTGCTGCGGGCATAGGAAGTGATCCGCCCGATCCCGGGAATCTTTCGCTTCAGATGCCCGATGGCTTCGGCAAGCACATGGGCGGGGAGCACAAAGCTGTTGGCGTCCTGAATGAACACGCTGCCTTTTCCCATATAAAGCCAAAGGGCAGCCTGCCGGTAAAAATCATTGAAGCGGCCGCTGGTAAAAACGTTCTCCAAGACCTTGCGGGTGATAATTCCCTCTGTGGCCGAGGTTTGATGAAAAGTCGAGGAGTTCCTGATAAATTTCAGCAGCCGTATCAATGTCGGTCTTGATTTCTTCCAGCGAGCGCCTGCTGAACTGCTTTCCCTTATATACCGGGCAGAAAGTGCATTTGTTCCAGGGGCAGTTTCTGGTGAAACGAAACAGCAGGCTTCCTGCTTCGCTTGGAGGACGTATCGGACCTTGTTCGAAGGTCTTTTCTTTCATTGTTTAACCTCACGCGTTATATTGGCCTAAATTTCAATTCTGGAAAAATAACAGATTCGTGAGGAAACTATGGAAGAAAAAGTGACAGCCGTCTATCTTTTGGTCTGGAAAAATGAGTTGAGCGCCGGCAATGAAGAAAGCTTCGAACCTCTTTTGGCCGCGCAGAAGGAAAAATGTCTCGAGTTCATAAGGCAAAGGGCAATTGATGAGCCGCAGGTAGTCTTCTATACGAGCAGGAGTGATTTGTTTAGAGACATCGAGCGGGACCGGGTGGCGCGACTGGTCGTAAATGACATCGGGAGGCTGGCCGCAACGCAGGGAGAGCTGGAGGCCGTCATGTTCGAACTGAAGATGAGAAATGTCGAAGTCCTGTGTGTGGAAGGAAAGGATTTCGAACCATAAAGGCAAAGTGATGCTTAGTGAGGGCATAAAGCCCTCCCTTGCAAAAGAACCGCTTGACGGCGCCACAGGGGCGGGGTTTATCCCAATGCTGTTGCCTTAAGGAAGAATCAAGGTGGGGCAGGCTATCCAGCCTGCCAGAGCGGCGGGCTGGAAAGCCCGCCCCACAAATAAATGGCCTTAAGGCAACAGCATTGGGGGTTTATCCCCGCCCGCTCTTGAACGCAAATTGGTATAAGTTGTTGTGCCCTCTGTGCCTTGTGAACGGGTACTCGCCCTCCGGCCTCCTCTTATAGGCTGTGCAGGTACTTTGCCTTTGGGCCTGCAGGCTCTTGCTCCTTTAATCCCCCCTCAAATGCTTCCGGTTCACGGTCCCATGCTGCCTGCGGCCGGCCGGCTTTGTTCGCCTGGCCCCCGTGTGAACCGATGAGACCTCGGGTAATGGAGCGGCCCATCGTTTTTTCCTTTTCTCCTCCGTTAAGGCTGCCGCCTATCAATCCGCGCAGATCCCCGATGAAGGCATTCAGGGCAACTGCACGGGAATTGAGTTCAACGGAAGCCGAAGAAGACTCCTCCGCGTTAGCTGCGTTCTCCTGGATAATTGTGTTCATCTCCGCAACCGCCTTGTTTATCTGTCCGATCCCCTCCGACTGCTCGCGCGAGCCGGCGGCAATCTCGCCGACAAGCTCTCCTGCTTTTGAGGTGGCGCCCAGTACCAGGCTGAATTCCGAGTTTGTCCGCTCAACCTGGATCGCGCCCTCTTTAACCTTCTTTACGGTTGACTCGATCAGCACAGCGGTGTCTTTGGCAGATTGGGCCGCTCGCATCGCAAGGTTCCTGACCTCTTCGGCAACCACCGCGAACCCAGCACCCGCCTCACCGGCACGGGCCGCCTCCACTGCAGCGTTAAGCGCGAGCAGATTGGTCTGGAAAGCAACTTCATCTATAGTTTTTATGATTTTCTGGGTCTGCTCGCTGGCGCTGGAGATCTGCTTCATTGAGGCAGTCACTGCCTGCATGGACTGATTTGCGTGCCCCACACTCTCTTTGGTTTCCATTACGAGCCTGTTTGCCTGAGACGCGTTATCCGCATTCTGATGAGTCATTGCGGCCATCTCTTCAAGAGATGAGGACGTCTGCTCGATGGCCGCCGCCTGTCTCGACGATCCCTCAGCCAGTTGCCGGCCCGCATCCGCCACCTGGCTCGAAGCGCCGTTGACCTGTTCAGCAATTGCCGTCAACCCTCTCACGGCATTTCTGATCGGTCTGGTAATGGATCGAACCATGAAAAACGAGAGGCCCCAAAACATCAGGAGCCCCGAAAAAATAGAGCCGAAAATCAGTCTTACCGCCTTATCTCTCTTGGCGCCTATCGACCGGCGGACATCTTCCGAGATGGCGGCGGCTTCGGAAAGCACTTTCTCGCCGCTTTCATTCAGGCTGGCAAGACTCTTGCTCTCCTCTTGATACAACTGCTGCGACTCATCGATAAATCCGAGAAATTTGC
This sequence comes from uncultured delta proteobacterium, assembly GCA_963725365.1. Classification (GTDB taxonomy): domain Bacteria; phylum Desulfobacterota; class Syntrophobacteria; order Syntrophobacterales; family Syntrophobacteraceae; genus SbD1. The sequence continues at coordinate 5,076 of CAVRZU010000160.1, forward strand.
CCAGAGAATCCTTGATGCCGGCGGTCGCATCAATCCATGCCTGCTTTTTGAACAAGGTGGTCACAAACTGGTTCAATGCCGTGAGATAGGTATGCACGTTTCCGGAGGCAAGCTTCTTATATTCATCGATGAACTTCTGATCCCCTGTCAGCAGATACTGAAGCTGCAGATTTTGCAGTTGAACGAATGAGTCCCGGCAGTCCGTCACGACATTAAGCATGCCGAATTCCTCGGGGCTGAGAGTGTCGCCTTGCATCTGGAGATCGGACTGCTTTGTCTCTATATCAGTCTGCATCTTTCGCAGCGCTTCCTCAGATGCGCGCAGCGGCTTGATCATTTCCTCCCTCAAACCGTTTTGCCGGGAATGGAGTTCGTCGATTTGCCCGAACAGTTTATGATAGTTCTCAAAATGGGCCTCCATCGACGAAACCTGTCCTTTCAATGCTGCGCCGTCAGTCGAAGATTTCAGCTTTTCAAAGGACCCTGTGACTTTCTGCGCCTGGGTTTGAAATTCTTTTTTCTCTTCGGCTTTGAAAAACTGCAAGTATGTCTTTTCAGCTGCGCGGGTTACCAGCATCGTTTCCACTGTTTTAGCCACGTCTTCTTTCAGCAGATTAGACCGTTCGATTTGGAGAAAATAAAAAGCGCCTGTCCCAAGAGCGGCAAGCACGAGGAGGGAAGTCAACCCTGTAAAAGCGAAGAGCTTTTTGTTGACGCTTAAATTTTGAAATATTAACTTCATCGTCCGCTCCTGATGATTCCGACGAGGCGGCCGCCCGGCATTTGCTAAAGGATGCCGGCGGCCCCGATGCTCAAATCATTTTGCGAGTTGCTGCATCTGTTCCTGAGACAAATCCCATGTGCCACATCCTGCCACGAGTTCCTCCCCACCCACCTTGACCAGTTTCACATAGGATATCTTCGGGGATGAAGTCTTTTCTCCCGGCTTGGGCCACGTATAGGTAACCCAGCCTGCACCCTTTGTTTTTGCCACTTCGTTCATTTCCGTAAAAAAGAGCTTTCCGTTGGAATCCTTCAAGTTGAGGACGTTCTTGCCATCCAGTTTGTAGATGATCGGGTGCATGCGCATCACGCCCGCCATATCGTGGATCGATATAGGTGCCTGCAAAAATGAATTCACTGTCCTTGCCCTGTAATTTCGAGAAAGCCGGCACACCCTCTTTTTGCAAAAGAGCGCACGCTTTTTCCACCTTGTCCATGATCATCTGGGGCGTTGGTTTTGTCGATGCGGTGGCTACGCAGGCTGCCTCGGATGCCTTTGCCAACTCTTCCGTGGTGTCTTCTGCAAGCACCGGAATTGCGCTAAAGAAAAGAATGAAGCAAAATACGGCAATCAGTTGTTTGTAAACGAGTTTCATAGTCCTCCTCCTCAAAACAGGTTTGCAAAATATCGACTTAACAAGAATGAAGAAACATTCCTCATCCAATGAAGCCAACTAAACTTTCACTCTGTGCGCCAGTATGTGGAAATATTGGGCGAGGGAGCCTGGTGGTCTGTATAGACTGCGATTAACCAACCATGGCTCACAATCATAATTTCGGCATGCACTAATCAAAGCTTTAGAGGTTTTTGTTAAGCGTTCACTGATCGACAATAGAGCGGATTATCTGGGGCGACGATCAAGGTGCATAAGGGTGCCGGCGGAGTCCGCCTATTCGGCGGCGGTCGAAGGTTTGAGCAGCGAACCGGGCCGGCGGTCCCACCGGCCCGGGCCGTCAAAAGCCGTGAGTCAATCCCAGTATCCCTATGGAAAAAAACAGGCTTCCTTGTCTCAATTTGTTTCGGTACGCAGGTTGCCAAAAATAAAATAATCATCGTCCTTCCAAGACAGACTATCAGGAGCAAAAATTGATATGGATGAGGGAGGATTCACAAGAGCAAGCGCAGAAGACAATTTTATTTCTTCGCGTCTTTTGTAGGAGGAGGTAAAAAGAATTTGAATTGCACATCCATTATCTAATATGATCCGGCTTTCATCAGGAAGGGTCCTTTTCCCGTTGATGCAGGTTCTTCATTCGATCTGTTTAATTCCTTTTACGGTTCTCCGAACTTTCGTTTAGCAGAAAAGCTGAAAAATCCCCGGTCTCATTGAAATCGGGTTTTTCCAAATCACATCTGATGAGTATAAGGGCAGATTAGATTTTTCAGAGGAATTGGCCTTCCCGATGAAATAAAGAGATAAAAGGAAGAAGAGAACCCTAATTTTTTACGTTTTGTTTTTGCCTTATCCGACGGATGGAAGGAGTCGATTGATGAAAAAAAATGATTCTTATCTCGAGTTTTTAAAGCAGGAATACGATGTCGGGAAGCTTTTCGATAAGCCCGAACCGCTAAAAGGCGTTCGGGTGCTCGAAGTATGCTACGTTGTGCTTGGCCCGGCGGCGTGCGATTACCTTGCCGAATTCGGCGCCGAAGTGATCAAGTTCGAAGGCCAGAAGGGGGACCAGATGCGGTTTGTAACTCCTTACGCCTTCTTTTGGAAGAACATGTCCCCGGGTCTGGAGATCGAAAATCACAACAAATACTGGGTCGGAATGCACATGGGTCACCCCAAGGCCAGGGACATTTTCCTCAATCTGGTCAAGAAGGCCGACGTTGTCGTAGACAATCTGACGCCGGGCAGATTGGCTACCTGGGGATTGAGCTACAAGGAACTGCGCGATATCAACCCGGGGATTATCCAGCTTCATGTCTCGGGTTACGGGAGTTGGGGCACCTGGAGCGGAAGAGCTTCCTACGACGCGGTGGCTCAGAGTATGGGCGCCCTTTCACCGATCACCGGGTTCGAAGAACGCGGGCCGATCAAATCGGGTGTCTGGATCGCCGACTGGGTCACCGGTCTGATGTGCGCTGTCAGCATTATGGCCGCCCTGAACTACAGGGAAAGAACGGGCGAAGGTCAGTTCATAGACTACATGCAGGTGGAAAACGTCATTCGAATGCTGGACTGGACCTGGATGTTTACACATAAAACCGGCGAGGACCGCAAGCGGTCCGGCAACCGGGACCTTGCAATCTGCCCTTCGGATCTTTTCAGATGTACGGACGGATGGTCGGCGGTAGCTGCTTTCACGGAAGAGGAGTTCAAGGGGCTTTGCCTGGCTATGGAAAAACCCGCGCTGTTTGAAAAATTCAAGGACCCAACCGAGCGCCTCAAAGAAGAAAATGCCCGCGATATCCTGCAGGCCATTGAAGCATGGACCGGTTCCAAGACAGTAGAGCAGGTCGAAGAGTTGGGCAACAGGCATGGCTTTGCAGCCGCGCGCGTTCTTTCCGCCGCCGATGTGTACCACAGCGAGCATTTCCGCGAGCGCGGGACCATACAGCAATACGATGACCCTCTCTATGGCGATATGGTGCAGCAGTGCTATCCGCCACGCCTCAGCGAGACGCCTGGAAAGCTTAAATGGAGTTGCCGGCCCCTGGGGTTCGACAACGACTACGTTTTCACCAAACTCCTGGGCATGCAGGGAAAGGATATGAGGGAACTCGAAGAAGAAGGAATCATCTTCAAGTGGAACCCCAGTATCCCGTCTCATTGTCCACCCGCTGATTGGGATGGGATAAGCGGTAAGAAACTTTCCTGACCCGGAGGATGAGAGTCGATCATATATTGCGTTTGTTTAAGCGGGTAGGATGGGTGCAGCGAAGCTGAAACCCATCGCATTTGTCTCATAACAGTCGCGGAGAAAACGATGGACGATAAAAAAATAGTCGGTATGGCGCCCAACGCCGAATACGCAAGGTGGGCATACCGGGAGACCAACCCGGAGGACATTTTCAAAAAATCCGAAGCCCTCGATGATATGCTGGTCCTGGATGCAAGCTATGGGAGCTTCGCCGGGCTTTTTGCCTCCTCGACCCTGTCCGAATTGGGGGCCGAAGTGATCCGGATAGAGCCGCCGGGAGGCGACAGCGCGCGCAAGATGAGTCCCTACGGGATGATGGTCAAAGATTCGGGGCTTGCCTACTTAACCGAGGCCAGAAACAAGTTCCACGTAACCCTGGATGTAACGACAAAAGAAGGGGCGGCCATTTTCAAAAGGCTTGCCAAAAAAGCCGACGTTGTGATCGAGACCTTCAAACCGGGCTATCTAGACGAAATGGGCATCGGCTACCGGCAGCTTTCGGCTGAAAACCCCGGTTTGATCTATTGTCCGATTTACGTCTACGGTCAATTCGGAAAAGATGCCGAAAAGTGTTGCAATCAGCCCGATTATGATATCACCTGCCAAGCCAGGGGCGTCATAATGTCCATTACGGGCGAGCCGGACCTCGACCCCGAAATTCCTCCCGACTATAAGCGTCCGCTAAAACAGGGCAACTGGATGGGGTGGTATGTAGGCGGCGGCTGGGCTTCGTTCGGAATTATGATGGCGATGTACCACAAAAGGAAAACCGGCAAGGGCCAGTTGGTTGACAGTTCGCCCCCCGAAGGCCTCCTTTCCATCTCGAACTATGCCATGCAGTATTATCATATGACCCGCAACCTCATGCCTCGCGCCGGAAACTATGACTATGCAGTTTTTCCCTACACCTACGTAAAAACCAAGGACGGCTACACGTTCATTTCCGGATTCACCGATCCAAACTGGACTGCGGTGTGCGAAATAATTAACAGGCCGGACCTTCGTGAAAAGTACCCGACCATAAAGGAACGCCTTGATCCTAAGAACCAGCCGGACATACAGCACCAGCTCGAGGGTTTCACGTCCGGATATACGGCTGACGAACTGCAGCGCATCGTGGGATCATACATGAAAAGCCCTGAAAGAAAAGGCACCGTGGTGGTGGGGCGCCTGGAGACGCCAAAAGAAGTTCTGCAAAGGGAACACTGGCAGGATCGGGCGACTTTCTATCAAACAGAGGACCCGATTTACGGGGATATATTCATGCAAAACTCGTCGTTCAAGGGTATGTCACTTACTCCCGGCCGCATAAAGTGGGTTTGCCGGCCCATCGGCGCAGACAATGGATTCATCTATCAGAAGTACCTCGGAATTGGCAAAACGAGGCTCAAGGAACTCAAGGACAATGGGGTAATCTGACGGGAACGGAAAACGGAGGGCGAATGACGAAGTTTATGTCTTGCCCTCCGTTGAAAACCTTGGGGAAAAGCCGGCGACTGCCAAGGACTTGATCCGGGGTCCGCCGGGGTGACGATGCCGGGCATGAGATCCGAATTATGGAGAGGTTGAATCCCGTCCCGTCGGTGCCGCTCTGAACGCAACCTTCTATAAAAACCCGGGCTAGGAAATAAGGGTGGCCTCCAGGGTGATCTCGGCTTTGAACAGCTTCGAGACGGGACACCCGGCCTTCGCCTTGTTCGCAAGCTCTTCGAAAGTCGCCTGGCCGGCGCCAGGGACTTTGGCTTTGAGCGTCAGGTGGACTGCCGTGATGGCGTATCCGCCTTCGACCTGTTCCAACGTGACGTTGGCGGAAGTATCCATTTGTTCGGCGGTAAGCTTTGCCTCACCAAGGATAAGCGAAAGGGCCATGGTGAAACAGCCGGCGTGCGCAGCGGCGAGCAGCTCCTCCGGATTGGTGCCCGGCACACCTTCGAACCGGCTTGCGAAGCCGTAGGGATAAGCATTCAATGCGCCGCTCTGGGTCGAAATCGCGCCCTTGCCGTCTTTGATGCCACCCTGCCATACGGCAGAACCGCGTCGATTTATCTTCATCCGAATTCTCCTTTTGAAGAAATCAATAGCTTCCTTCGCCCCATCGCGCAAAACGAAGGGACAATGCGGTCCCCGCGGGTTGCCGGATGCTGACGAGTTGGCCCTGGCCTTTTTGTGACGATGAGCTGTACGGCGATTGATGATTGAGTGTAGCCGGCGCTCGACAGGGAACATAATGCCGTGGTCTCCCTATCGCAAGGATCTGTTTAGCTGTACTCCGAACATCTTGCGAGCCCGAAACGATTGATTCCCGGGATGGACCCGGCGCAGGCCACGGATGCGGCTCTGTCCGGCGGGCGTATCCCGGATGATTCCAATCATTGAATATCCCCCAGTATTTTCTTCCCAAAAATTCCGTATTTCGTATGAGGCCTTCTTTTCATCGAAATTTCTTCCTTAATTCTTTTTCTTTTGATCCATTGACCTGCGGAGGTTGGCGCTCAATGGCAAAACGAAGAGAAAGCTGTCGAGGAAATGAAACAGGTTGCAAGGGGCGAGATCGAGAGTGTGGAAGGTACCCGCAACACAATCCGCAGGTTCACGCATGGCAAAGTACGAGGGGAAAGACCATTACTTTATCAGTACCCTGTTGATTCAGGACATTTTGCAAGAGGGCCAGGATTAACAGGGATTCAGAAAAACTTTTTATGAATTCAGCTTTTTTCTCTAAATCCTGTTAATCCTGTCCAGATTTTTTCAGAAATCCGAGAAATCTCCCTCATCAAAAGGAATCACCTCTTCCGGATTATTTTCCACTTTTTTGATATAGTGGTGGTCCTTTCCGTTCCCGGTTTGAACATGCGCGATTTCTTTGGCTTTCACACGGGCTGCAAACACTGCCGGTTGGATTTTGTTGCTCTTTGCTGTTTGCGGTTTTACGCTTGCCGTTTTGGTCACGGTGATGTCAGCATTGTTTTTTGAACCGTCAACAAGTGACTTAAGGTCACCCACATAAACCTTCATCTGTTCCGCCTGGGCATTCATCTGCTCGGAGGCGGCAGCCGACTGCTCCGCACTTGCCGCATTGCTTTGGACCACCTTATCCAGGTCTGAAACCGCCCTGCTCACCTGTGCGATTCCATGGGCCTGCTCGTTGGAAGCCGCAGCGATCTCGCCGATCAGTTCTCCCGACTTCGAAACAGTGCTGGCAACGGAATTGAATTGGCTGCTGGTCGTCTCCACCAGGACGAAACCTTCCTTAACCGTCTTGACAGTCTCCTCGATAAGGTTCGCCGTGTTTTTTGCAGCTTCGGCGGAACGCATGGCAAGGTTTCGCACCTCGTCGGCCACAACCGCAAACCCTGCCCCGGACTCACCCGCTCTTGCCGCCTCTACCGCTGCGTTGAGGGCAAGGAGGTTTGTCTGAAAAGCAATCTCATCAATAGTTTTAATAATCTTCTGAGTTTGCAGGTTCGCTTTGGTGATCTGCCCCATGGACTCGGTAACCCTAAGCATCGACTCGTTGGCTCTTTCAACCACCTGCTTGGCTTCAGCCATCAACTTATTGGCCTGGGTGGAGTTGTCGGCGTTCTGCTTGGTCATTGCTGAAACCTGTTCAAGGGAGGCAGAAGTCTCCTCGAGGGAAGCGGCCTGTTGTGAGGCGCCGTCAGCAAGCTGCTGGCTTGCGTTTGAAACCTGGCCTGAAGCTGCTGCGACTTGGTCGGCGCCTTCGAGGAGCCCGGCAATGGAATTGCGCAAAGATTTGTTGATTGATTTCGCAATGAGGATACCAAGACCGCTGAGGATCAAAATCACCCCCAGTGACACAATCAGGCGGATCCGGTCGGTTGACTTGCTGCTGCTCTCGAGGATTGCTTTGGATGCTTCGGATATACTTTCCGATTTCTCCTGAATCTGTGCCGCTGTATGTTGCAGCGTTTTCCTCAAATCGTTATTTTTGCCCCACAGGTCGAAAATGGCGCTATCGTCGGCTGCGATTTCGGCTAATATAGGCATGGTGGCCTCCCATGATTGAATAAAATCCTTCATGGTGGGCACTGACACCGAAATGTTTTTCTTTCTCAACTCCAGTTTCTTTTCTATGGCCTGCCGGGTTTCCTGGTATTTCGAAGCGTTGCCGTAAAGCAAAAGGTCCTGGATATTCATTATCCTGTCTGACAAAAGCACCAGGAGATCGCTCAGTTCCTTGCGCAGCTCGGTCTTATCGGCCGAAAGAGTTTCTCCCTGGGGGAAAAGCATTGCCTCTTCCTTGTCGATGACGCCTATGGACTCTTTCACATGAGTGTTGACCGATTCAGTCTTGGCGAAAAGATCAGCTTTGGTTTTGCTCATCTCATCGAGGGCCTGCGCCACAGATTGAAAGATGCGCCCGTGTTCGGCTTCCGTCTGGGACATTTGCGCGGCGCTATCACTTATCCCGGCGCCGGCATTGTATGATTTTATCCGGGTGAGGGTCTCCTCAAGTCTTAGCTTGTAGCCGCCCAACCCCGACAACTCTCGTGAATCCAGAGTATTAATGAATTTTTCCTCCGCCATCATGATTTGAAGCATGACCGTTTCACCCGTCTGGCTTTGCCCAAGCACGGCCATGTAGGCGTTTTTCTTAATCCCGGAATATTTTGTGAATCCTGAAATGCCGGCGACACCTATGATCCCGAAAACCACCAGCATGAAGATCTTGCTGCGAATACTCAATGCTTTCAACCACCTGACAATTGACATAGGTTTCCTAGCGTTAAAAGAGACCATTGGTCTTCATGAATGCCGACAGGCCTTGAAGAGGCATGCCGCTTAACAACACACCTGTTTTATGGCTATTCGTAAACCCCTGCCCCTACGAAATAGTTTTCTCCCGGCACCCGGAGGACGTACGTTATCTTGGGAGACGGCTCTTTCTCGCCTGGTTTGGGCCACACGTAGCTGACCCAACCCTCCCCCGGTGAGGTTGCAATCTGTGCCATTTCGCCGTTGAACATTTTGCCGTTGATGTCTTTGATAGCTTTCATGGACTTGCCTACCAGTTTGGGATTCACTCCGTGCGCAACCATCGTTTGATCCATATCCTGGACTAAGATATAACTGTCTTTCCACACGAACGGACTGTTGGGTTCCATAAGCTTGGCCTTGGCAGCCTCGAACCCGGCCTGCTTGATCAAGGCGACAAACTCTTTGACCTTGGCCACACACTCATCCTTGGTGGCCTTCTCCTGCGCCACCGTAACTCCAAGGCAAAACACGAATAGAAAACTGAAACACACCAGTACCATTGCCGCTCTTTTCATTTGTTTCTCCTTTTGTTTCTCAAATGTATCTGCGTATTTAATTTAGATTTGGGTAAAGAGGAGTAAGCAGGTCAGCACCGAAAAGTCCGGAGCCTTCGAGACCCGTTGTCCCCGTTAATTTCATATCGGAGACCCGCTCAAGATTCTTGATTAATTTTTCGATATGTGAATTATTTGGGATTGATTCCTGGAATATTAAGAAGAAACAAATTGGGAATGATATTTTTGGAAAAGGATACTGGGCGGACAGCCATCGTGGCGATCCGAACTGCAAGAATGGGAGGCGTACACGGTTAAAAACAGAGGATACAGGGCTCTTGAGTGTATTGACTCGCGACCCTTTTTAATGATCTTCTAAACCAGGAAGGCAAGAAGCGAGAGCATGGAGCCTTCGAAGGCCTTCTCGACGGCAGCCCCCAAAATGAACTTGCCCACGGTCGTTCCAACTCTCGACACTACGGTCTCAATGGCGCGCTCCGGCTGCTCTTCCTGAGAAATGTGATAATATCCCTTTTCCCTGAGAATATCCAAAATCGACTCTGCACTGGTCGTGCAATCCGAGTAGTTGATTATGATGCTTCCGGTCAGGGCGTTAATTGAAACGGTCTCGACCCCGGAAAAGATTCGAGCAATCTGCGCACTTGCTCGATTTTCACAGGGTTCTGCTTGATTATCGGTGTCTTGATTCGGAGTCTCCCGGGAGTAATGTGGCAATAGTAGCTCATAGTAGTCCCCTCTTGATTTTTTATTTCTATCCTGCTCTCTCCGCCCGAAATCTCACATCCTTCATATTGCGGGAAGATAAACTTAAAATGTTACGGGAAGGTTACGGAATCCGTACAGTTCGAAAACATTTGGCCCTGATTTGAGACTACGGGGTTTTCAGCGGAATTCCAGGCCGCTTTTTGCTCAATAAAGCAACAGCCCTAACCGATCTATTCACCAAACCCGAAGACTCGTTCGGCACTGCAAATTTTAACAGGAAAGGCAAAAGGTTGAGATGAAGAAAAAAGGAAAAAGGTTTTCGCTGATTTGTTCCGTCATGATGCTTGCGTTGATCTCTTTTGCGACCGCTTCCTTCGCATCGTTTTCGAATTCGTATATCGACTTTGAGATCGGTCCGCCAAATAACCAGGATACCGCAATTTCCTTCGGTGGGGGCGCGCTTTACGGAAGCGATATCAGCATGACGCAAGTCGTTGGGGTGGGCACCCCTGCAAACAATGGTCAAAGTTTTAATATAGGGGCCATCTATCCCGGGTATGGTTATGATAACGAGTTACAGTTTCAAGCTACAAATTATTTGGGCAGTGGAGGAGGAACAGGCTGGTATTTTGGCCCTGGAGGAGAGATAGCGATCGAAACTCACAACTTGGCCGGCTCGACAATCGATTTGTTTGAAGGAGCCGTAACAAGCGTCCAAATCGTGCCCTTTTCAAGTTCGTTCAAGGTTATCATTGGCGGGCTCGCGGGAACACCCGACGGAAACCTCGCCAATTATTACGGATATCCCGGGACACAACAGTGGGAAGCCGACTTCAACCTTTCTCTTTTTGTCACCGCTACAGCCGGGGGCAATTTCAATATCGATTCCTATGCTGCAGGCAGCGGAGACCTTGCAGCTTCACCTGCTCCCGCTCCAGCCTCCTGCATGCTTCTGGGCTTAGGTCTGATTGTACTGATGTGGAAAGACCTCCCGGGACAGTCACGAGGTCAGTCCCGGACTTGCGATCCGTGGGCCAAGGCCGGCAACCCGGTGTTTTGCTCTAAAAAGGATTCAAATGCTATTTACGGCATGAAAAGCATCTGAAGTTCTTCTTTGATGGTGTTTGTGAGCGCGGGGCTTTCCTTGCAGTCGATCAGGCGCTCCCAGAAATCCGGGGCCACTGTGCCCGTATCGTATCTGATGACAATGGAGCGCGATGCCACGTTAGCCTTGGCCTCGATGATGCCTGAAAAATATTTCATCAGGTCCCCGGCTTCAAGGTCCCGGGCAGCAAACAGCCCTGAGAGGCTCACCTTGAGCCTGATGCGCCCGGGGATATGGTGGGCGATTGATGTTTGACCGGCAAGTTCAATCAGTTTGTCAATGATGAGGTCTTTTTTTTCCTTCTCTGCCATGTTGGAATTGGATGCTCCCTTTCGAGTTGAAAACAGCAGGTGTCCAGTCGGGATTTCCTTATGAACATTTAGCACAAATCTTATGCCTTCGAAATGTAACACAATCTTAACTTGACATCATGAAATCGCCACCCTATCGTAACAGCTTACAGGATATCCTTATAAATTTTTGGAGTGTTCATTTTTCTCCCTTAAGACAAGACTTGAGTCGCGTTATGACAGATCATACACAGATCGTATCAAGTACTGCCAGGCGCACCCGCATCCGGCTGTCCCGCAAAAGGCGCAATCCAAAAGAAATAGCGCGGATTGCCGAGGCGCTCAGAGCACATCCGGATATAAGCGAGGTCCAAGCAAATCTAACAGCCGGAACCATCGTTGTCTACCACGATAAAGAAGTGCTCGACAATATCAAGGCCACACTGAAGGACATGGGCGTCATATTGATGGCGGCAGCCGGTGGTGAGCCTTCGGCGAAATCGCTGACCGATGCGATTTCAAATCTTGACAGCCACTTGGGCTTGTCAAGAGCAGGCATTAACTTAAAGCTCCTGGTACCGCTCGGATTCGGCGCGTTAGCAGCTTTGCAACTGGCCAGGCGCGGCCTCGAGATTGGGGGAGCGCCCTGGTACCTGCTTGCCTACTTCGCGTTTGAATCCTACGTCTGGTTGAATAATCCGGAAGATGCTTGTGAGGCGGAAGATTCGAGCGCCCCACAATAGCGAATCGTGGTTTGCGTAAACAATTTATGTGAAAGTTCCTGTGCTTATCTGGCTGGATTAGAAATTATTCTTCGGTGATCTTTTGCCGTATGGGTGCGTTGCGGTTCAGTTCAGTTCAGTTGCGGTGGACCGCCTGCGCAAGTCAAACAGGAGGTGAGAAATGGCGCTTTTAGACAATGGGGTGAAGATGGGAACAGGCCTGGCAATCGGTCTTGGAGTACTGATTTTGGCTCCCGCGGTCGCTCCGGCGGTGGCGGCAGTGGTGAAGCCGGTGGCCAAGGCTGCGATTAAAAGCGGCATTCAGTTGTTTGAAAGAGTCGTGGAAATGATTGCGGAGGCGAAGGAATCGGTTGAAGACCTGGCTGCCGAGGCCCACGCAGAACTCGTTCAGGAAAGACGGAGCGCAGAGGCTGCCGCCCAGGGCGGCGGGGCAGGCCCCGTCGAAGAGGCGTAGTTGACCGGCGGACGCGAAGCGCTGCGGGCGAGGATAAGATCTGCATGGAATCCTGATACAGGGGAAAACCATCGTTCGGGACATGCTCTTTAGGAAGGGTCCCGTAAAAATTGTTTTCTCGGGATTTTCACCCTGAGTAACGGGCCGGGAAAGAAGGGAGATAAGTAATGAAAAAGGATGAAACTGCAATAATTAAGGACACACCCCTTGAGGAAAAAAAGAGTAAAGCGGCTTCTAACCAGGAGGCCCCTGAGGCAGGCGCTGCGGTTACTCAAAAAACGGTAAAGGATGCTATCATCAACGGCTTTCAGATAATCAACCAGGTTGAGGCCGGATTGGTGGACCTGGCTCGAAACACCGTATCGGACACTATAAAGGCGACCGGGGCGGTTGCAACCGAGACGGTGGGAGTGGCAAGCGATGTTATCAAGGGAACGATTTCGGCTGCCCGGGAAGCCGGGACTGGACTTCTGGACGGGACAAAGAGCATCGCCAAGGGAATAATCATGGGCGTTAGCGATGTCGGAGGCGACGTTGTGGGCGCCGCCGCCCAGACCGCCAGAGACGCCGTGAAAGGGGCCGCCGATGTAGGGGGCGACGTAGCGCTCGTTGCCAGAAGAGCTGTCGATGGAATCATTGAGGCTGCGCGACAGATCGGCGGAAACGTCGGTGAAATATCCAAGGCAGCCGTCAGCGGGGCCATCGAGGCGGCAGGTTCTATCGGGGAAAATGCGGTGGGCGCCGTCCGCGGGATTTTAATGGGCGTTGTTAACGGTGTTAAAGATGTTGCCGGAGCGGCCCTTCCGCGCAGGGAAAAATAATACATTGCGGGCGGCGCCACCGCCTTTTACTGCCGCCGCCGGAGGCGGCGGCGAATCCGGCCCGGCGGTCCCACCGCCCGGAGGCCGCAGAGGAAACAGATTTGAATAAGCCGGGAAAAACAAAAATAATTAACTTCAGGTCCCTGCGCACCTTGCGCCTCTCAAAATCAACCGTGGCCCCCAGCTCAAATCGTCGTATTGCGGCCGGGTTGTCACTCGGTGGAATTTAAGGGCCGTGGTCGAGACTTTGAGCGCCGCCATTACCGGCAGAGCCAGATTCAGGGTAAATGGGCTTTACCGTTGCGATTCCCTGAAGGGCCACCTCGAGTGCACGCTCTTTGCCGACCCTGCCGTTATCAGCGCCAGCGCAAGCACGCTGACCTCGGCCGTATTGGTGCGCTTTGATTCCGTGGCAACCCCCGAACGTATCAGGTCTTTGATAGAAAAGGCCGTATCGGAATTCCACCAATCTGACAGTTTCGATATCAGTCCTGTGCAGGACATTGGACCGAGCAAACGGCGAGACGCCGAAGGCAGCCTGCCCTCTCGAACTCGCCGGGCATATAAGGGCCCGGCGCCGGCCGTGCCCGCCATTCATCCACCGGCCTGCCACACTCCTTTGTCATCCGGCAGGCTATTCTCGCCACAAGAGCATCCATGGCACGCGATCGGATCTGAGGCCGTGGTTGCTTCCCTGGAAGGTTCGGCGCAAACTGGGCTTTCGAGCGAGACGGTCCGTGAAAGGCTGGCGGCATATGGTCCCAATCGCCTGGCAGACCCTCCGCGCAGATCCAAGCTAGAGATATTTTTCAGTCAAATGAATTCTTTGCCTGTCGCTTTGCTCGGCGTTGCAGCGGGAATTTCCATTCTTACGGGGGCAATCGTCGATGCCATCGCAATAATGGCCGTGGTGGCGATTAATTCAGCCGTAGGCTACGCAACCGAATCTGAGGCGGAAAGTACGATCTCCTCTCTCAAGACCCTGATGCATCCATCGGCGTTGGTGGTTCGGGACTGCGCCAGGAAGCGGATTGACGCTCGTGATCTGGTGCCCGGAGACCTGATGATTCTGGAGCCGGGGACCTACATCAGCGCCGATTGCAGACTGATCGAAGCCGCCCGCCTGCTGATCGATGAATCGAGCCTCACCGGCGAAAGCCAACCTGTTCTCAAAGATACCGGCTTGATCGAAGATGTCGATATTGCGCTGGCAGACCGCAAAAACATCACCTACATGGGCACGCTCGTAACCGGGGGGCAGGGACGCGGGATCGTGATCGCAACGGGCCGGTCCACCGAGATAGGAAAGGTCCAGGCGATGATCGGTGAAACCATCGCCCCGGAGACCCCACTGGAAAAACAGCTAAACACAATCGGCAACCAGCTCGTATTGTTGTGCGGGTCGATCTGCGGGCTTGTATTCATAGTCGGAGTGGTCAGGGGGGCAGCTCTTGCGCTGATTGCGAAAACCACCATTTCCCTTGCCGTAGCCGCAGTACCCGAGGGGCTTCCAGCGGTCGCCACCACGACCCTGGCGTTGGGATCCGCAAATTGAACGCCCACCGGGTAATCATCAGGCACCTCGAAGCGGTGGAAACGCTGGGAGAAGTCCAGACGATCTGCTTTGACAAGACCGGGACAGTAACCCAAAACCGCATGTCGGTAATAAGAATATTGTCCGGCAGTCAAACGATAGAGCTGAAAAAGGACGGATTTTTTCGAGGCGCCAGAAAGATCAGCCCTCGCAACAGCCCGGATCTTCTGCAGCTGGCCAGAATCTCCATTCTGTGTGCGGAAGTGAGCGGAAGAAGATGCGGATCAGAGTTCATCTACCGAAAAAGCGCTGCTCGAATTCGCCATTCGCGCCGGTCTGAGCATATCCGAGGATAAAAGAGCGCCATCCCACGATCAAAACCACATTCCGCACGGAAGGCCGCCACTTCATGTACACCATCCACGAGGTAAACGGCGGCTCGGATGCCGGGCCGGGGCCGGAGCGCTCAGGTTTCTGGCCGTAAAGGGAAACCCGGTTGAAGTGCTCGCTATGTGCGACAAGCAACTTGTCGGGGAGCAAAAGCTCCCGATAAGCAGGGAGGACATTTCGAAAATAGAGATCGAAAACGAGCGCATGGCGGGCGAAGAGTTGCGAGTGCTCGGTTTTGCATTCCAAACCGGCGAAGGCGGAGAGGACCTGGAAAGCCTCAGCGGCCTGACCTGGCTCGGTCTTATTGGTATGGCGGACCCGTTGCGTCCGGGGATGAAGGAACTGATTGCGCGCTTTCACCATGCAGGGATAGACACCATAATGCTCACAGGCGACCAAAGCCCGACCGCCTACGCAATCGCCAAAGCGCTGGGTCTCAGCCGGTGAAAAGCCAATAGAAATCCTTGATTCGACCAGCCTTGCCAACATCGATCCGGGGGCGCTCAGAACGCTTGCGCAAAGGGTGCACGTATTTGCCAGGGTCAGCCCCGCCCATAAGCTCCAGATAGTCCAGGCCCTCCAGGATGCCGGGAAGATAGTTGCGATGACCGGGGACGGCATAAACGACGGACCGGCGCTCAAGGCCGCGGACATCGGAATCGCCATGGGCCATAGCGGCACCGACGTGGCGCGGGAAGTCGCCGACGTGGTGCTCCAAGACGACAATCTGGAAACGATGGTCCTGGCAGTCGGCCACGGCAGGACAATACACAACAATATTAAAAAAATCACTGCATTTTATCCTCTCGACCAATTTCAGCGAAATCATGGTGATGTTTGTAGCAGGCGCGGCCGGTATGGGTTATCCGCTGAGCGCCATGCAGCTTCTCTGGATAAACCTCATGTCCGATATCTTCCCCAGCCTTGCCCTTGCCCTGGAGCCTCCCGGAGCCCCGCATTCTGGAGCGGCCGCCTCGCGACCCAAAGAACCGATCATAGGCAGGTCAGGATTTCAAGCGAATAGGGGTCGAATCCGGCGTAATCAGCCTTGCAACCCTTGGCGTCTATGGGGCTGGTCTGGCCCGTTACGGGATCGGGACTGCAGGCCTCCACCATGGCTTTCCAGAGTCTCACATTCGCCCAGTTGCTTCACTGCCCTCAGTTGCCGTTCGGAGAAGCTGAGCATCTATGACAAGGAGAAACTCCCGCCCAACAAGTATCTCAACATGGCGCTTGGGGGCTCGCTCGGCCTGCAACTGCTTACTTTTGTCGTCCCGGGGCTTCGCAGTCTTCTCGGGACTGCGCCTATAAACTTGTTCGACGCCGCTGCAATCGGGATCGGCTCGATCCTGCCTCTCCTTGTAAACGAGGCTACCAAAGGCAAGAGTTGGGCCACAACCTTGCCAGCAAGAGAAAGGAAAGATGATGAAAAATAATTTCATGCTCACATCGGAATCGGTAACGAAGGGCAACCCGGACAAGCTCTGCGATATCATCAGCGATGCCATAGTAGACCACTTCCTCGAGCAGGACCCTTACTCCAGGATAATCGCCGAGTGTTCGCTCTCCGCATCCATTGTCTTTATAGCCGCCAGATTCGCTTCTCAGGCCGTTTTCGATCTCTCCGAAATTGCCCGGAAAGTGATCCTGAAGGTTGGATACCAGCGGCGCGGATTTCAACGCGAAGACTTCCAGCGTGCTGACGAGCATAAAGGAGCTTCCCCTGGACCCGGTTTACCGGTTTGACGAAAGAAAGCTGACCTCCAAACAAATAGAAGCTATACCGGCCGGAAACCAGGTTACCACGTTCGGGTTCGCATGCCGCCAGAATGCTGCGTTGATGCCGCTGCCCATTTTCCTCGCCCATAAACTTTCGAGACGGATAGCTTATGCGGCGAAAGGAGAAAATTCTCAAATACCTTTGTCCGGAAGCCAAAACGGATGTCGGCATCCAATACAGGGACCGGAAGCCTTCCCGGATTCACAGCATCACCATCACCGCCAGTCAGAAAAAAGCTGCAAGCCCCGGGCTCGACAAGCTGAGGGCGGACATTAGAGAGGTCATAATCGAGCATGTATTCAAAGATGAGCCGCTTCGGCCCGACGAATGCACCGAGATATTCATAAACCCTGAGGGGATTTTCCACCTCGGGGGGCCATCCGTTCACTCGGGCCTCACCGGGAGAAAGACCTCGATAGATACCTATGGCGACTACTCGAGGCACAGCGGGGCCGCTCTAAGCGGAAAAGACCCGCTTCGTATCGACAGGGTGGGAGCGTACGCCGCCAGATACGCAGCCAAGAACCTGGTAGCCGCGGAGTTGGCCGATGAATGCGAAGTGCAGTTGAGCTATTCGATTGCGCGATCGCGCCCGGAATCGGTCCAGGTAGAGACTTTCGGCACAGGTAAAATCTCCGACGAGAAACTGACCCTGCTTGTGGAAAATAATTTCGATTTCCGGCTTGCGGCTATAGTCAGAGATTTCGAACTGAGAAGGCTTCCGTCAAAAAACCACGGAGCATTCTACCAGAAGCTTGCCGTCTTGGGCCATGTGGGACGGCTCGACCTGGACCTGCCCTGGGAGAAAACAGACAAGGCACGAAGGCCAGGGAACAGTTAGTCTTTACACCCCATCTGCAACTCGTCGGATTTGAACTTAAAGAAGGGTGAAGGGGTGAGCAGATTCTTGCTTCTGGATGTGGGCGCCGGAACACTGGATGTGCTTTTTTATGATGACCTCTCGGCTCTGAACTACAGGGCCGTGGTGAGGTCTCCGGTGCTTTACCTGCCCGAGCGGGCGCAAAGCACCGCCGGAAACCTCCTCGTAACCGGTGTTGAAATGGGGGGCGGAGCCCTCCTGGACGTCCTTACAACGCATGCGAAAAAAGCACGGGTGCTTGTTTGCGCCTCGGCTGCTCTGACCCTTAGCCATGACCCCGACCGTATAAGAAATGCAGGTGTCGAAATCATCGAAGATGATCAAGCCGAAACATTTGCCGGTTCAGAAGACTATACTGCTTTAAAACTTAGTGATTTCCCGCGCGAACACCTGGAGATGATAGTCAACAGTTTTGGAGTTCCCTTTGAATTCGATGTCGTTGGGGTATGCGCTCAAGACCATGGCGTGCCTCCGGCCGGAAAATCGCACTTGGATTTTCGCCATGAAATAATTATGGCGGCCATGGAGCAAAAGCCCTTACCGGAATCTTTACTCTATGATAAAAAAAGCGTCCCGTCCTTCCTGAATCGGCTCAAGTCCATAGCTCTAACAGCTTCGGACCTCCCATGCCAGGAAGTTTATGTAATGGACAGCGGCATGGCGGCCATACTTGGCGCGTCCCTGGACTTTCAGCTAAGGGGCAGGAAAAGATTATCGTGCTCGACATCGCCACTTCGCATACCGTATGCGCCGCTATTGAAGATAATGAAATTGCGGGCCTCGTCGAATATCATACGCGAGACCTAAGCCTGGGAAAACTGGAATCGCTCCTGGTCGATCTCGCCGAAGGCAAGCTGCTCCACCGTCAGGTGCTAGCCGAAGGAGGTCATGGGGCATACATCAGGAAGGCTATCGGGTTCGATGCCGTCGAAGCTATCGTGGCCACGGGGCCAAAACGGCGGCTCGTCGAAAATTCAAAGCTCCCGGTCATGTTCGGAGCGCCTCTTGGAGACAATATGATGACCGGAACGGCAGGACTCCTCGAAGCGATTAAAAGGCGCAAGGGCCTCGAGTTTTCCCCTTACCTGTGAGGTGTATGAATAGATCTAACACAAAAGCTATACTTTGTCCCAACTGCAGATTGCTCATAAGCCTCGATGAGACGCGTTGTCCACACTGTGGCCTGCGAAATCCGGGCTCGCGCTGGAAAAATCTTTCGATTGCTTCCGGTTTGCTGGGCCCCGAAAGAATTGTCACCAATATCATAGCCGCAAACGTAGTCCTGTTCATTTTATCGATTCTCTTGTCGATACTTTTGAACCCCGGTTCCATCGGTTTTTCCATGAACCCGTTGTATTTTCTGTCCCCCGGCCAGACAAGCCTATTTATTCTCGGGGAGACCGGAAGCTACGCTATCGTCTATTATCACCGCTGGTGGACCGTTCTGAGCGCCGGCTGGCTGCACGCAAGCATTCTGCACATACTTTTCAACATGATTGCCCTGTGGCAAATCGGGCCGCTTGTTGTCCAGGAATATGGCGCCTACAGGATGTTTTCGATTTACACGTTGAGCGGCGCCCTGGGTTTTGTGCTCTCTTACCTTGTCGGGGTCCCCTATACCATTGGAGCATCGGCAGCCATATGCGGTCTTATCGGCGCGGCCCTCTATTTCGGGAAAAGCAGGGGCGGACAATATGGGCAAATGGTCTATCGGCAGGTAGGCGTCTGGGTCATCAGTATTTTCGCATTTGGCTTCCTGGTCCCCGGGATCAACAACTGGGCACATGGCGGTGGGCTGCTCGGCGGGATCCTGACTGGATTTGTTCTGGGCTATGATGAGAAAAATCCGGAGAACTATCATCATAAACTTCTGGCAGCCATTTGTGTCCTTGCCACTTTGGCGGCCCTGATCGCATCGCCGCTTATCGGCATTCGTTTTCCATGGCAACACTAGCGAGCATTCCAGCGTGACGCTGGACTCTATTTGCTCGCTGTAAGACAGCGAGCTAAGAAATCCACATAACGTGTTTCATCTTGACATCGGTTCCTGAAAAGTTAAGATCGCAAAATTACTGCTTTAGTGAAGCGGAGAAATTGGAATTGAACGTACTGCCGCCCTCAAACAGAAACACTTCCATTTCACGTAGCCTAAGAGTCTCGTTGGCCCTGTTCATCTTCGCCCTCACGGCTTTTGTGCATTTGGCACACAACGCGTCCGATTTTCTGCCGACTTCCTGCGAACCTTCTTCCTATAGAGCTGAAAACGATGCGCGCAACACCGAGGATCAGCAGCCATGCCCGGCGTGCGAGATCGTAAAGGCCTTCCAGACAGCGCAGGTTATCCTGCTTTTTCTGCTCCTCTACATCGTAAAGAAATCAGATTTTCATCGGTACTATAAACCGGAATCTCACTCGATCAGCTTATACGGGAATCAGTGGGTTCGCGGCCCGCCTCAGCCTGCCTGTAGCTAGTCCTTAATTGCCTAAATCATTGCCCACATTCAAATAGGTCATCAAGCCTGCCCCGGATAGCAAGTCCGGGAGTCGGGACCCAGAATCTTTTAAGAACTGGATTCTGAGTTAGTGGGACTATTTCCGTCCTGGCAAGGAAATCGAGGGCCTGAGTTGAGGCTTGACTCGATTTGCCGGGAATAAAAAGATATTGACACGTTAGGCTTGCCTAACATAATATGCCAACCTAAACGTAGGCGCCTTTTTTCTTTTTACTTTTGCTTTGCCGCTGCCGAAGGCAACGGCAAAGCTGGCCGGCGGTCACACCGCCCAGGAGCAGTTCCATGTCCGGATCGAAAAATTATTCAAAGCGAATGCGCTTTGCCCTGCTGGGGTTCTTGATAACTATCTTTGCGCTTGGGTTGTGGTTTGGCCGCTTCTCCCCTTTCTCGGCACAGGGCGCTGCCGGGGACATACCGGACCCCCCGCCCGCCTTTGTCCGGCAGGGTGAAAAAATTATCATACCCGAAGGGTCGGCATTGCGCTCAAGGCTCAAGGTCGAGCCGGTCACAGTGAAAAACAGTCCCCACGTGCTGCAATTACCGGGTGTAGTGGAAGCCGATCCGGCCCGCACGGTCAATGTGCTGCCGCCTGTGGCGGGAAAAGTTGTAAGACTGGACATCCAACTGGGTGACGTGGTTAAGAAAGGCCAGCCTCTCGTCGTTCTAGACTCGGGTGATCTCGCCCAGGCTTACGCCGACGACGACAAAGCGCGCTCAGCGCTTAAGCGCATCAAGTCCAGTCTCGAACGGGCACGCGGGGTGCACGAATCCGGAGGCGGCCCTCTGAAGGACGTGCAGCAGGCGGAGGATGATTACGCCCAGGCGGAAGCCGAGTACAACCGTGCCGAAGCGCGGCTCAAGGAAATCGGCGTGTTGGGCGAGACCAAGGACAAGTCCCGGCTCCTGACCCTTATTTCACCCAACGCAGGGATCGTCACCGCCCTTACTACCGCCTCGGGTGCGTTTGCAAACGATCCTACTGCTTCAATCATGACTATTTCCAACCTCGACTCGGTATGGGTCACCGCGATGGTGCCGGAGAGCGATATAGCCTATATTTCGAGGGGCCAGTCTGTCGATGTGTCCTTTGCGGCCTACCCTGAACAGGTCCTTCACGGCGAGGTTTCGTTTGTGAGCGCCGTAGTCGAGCCGGACACGCGCCGCACCAAGGTGCGCATATGTTTTGCCAATCCTGAGGGCAAGCTGAAACCGAATATGTTCGCAAACGTCAAATGTTATCTGCCGCAAAGTTCGACCATGTTCGTGCCTGATTCCGCCCTGCTCATGAACAATGACAAAATCACCGTGTTAGTCGAAACAGAGCCCTGGACTTTCGTCAGACGGGCGGTTGTGTGCGGCTACGGGGAGGGTGACGGCACTCGAATCGATAATGGGCTGAGCCCGGGGGACCGCATCGTCGTTAAGGGAGGGGTACTGTTAAATGATTGATCGAATCATAGGTACCTGTCTGCGGAAACGGGGGGTGGTTGTAGTCGTGGCGATTCTGCTTGTCGCTTTCGGCTATTACGCGTGGAAAGAGCTGACGGTAGAGGCATATCCGGACATCGGCGACGTTACGGCCCAGGTTTCTACTCAGGCGCCGGGGCTGGCCTCGGAAGAGGTCGAACAGGAGATAACGATTCCGCTTGAGCGGGCGCTGGCCGGGACGCCCGGACTGGCCAACATGCGTTCGAGCAGTACTTTCGGCCTGTCGCTGATCACCCTTATATTTCGTGAGGGAGCGGAGGACTACTGGTCGCGCCAGCGCGTCACCGAGCGGGTAAATTCGGTCACTCTGCCCCCGGGCATTCAACCCGGTCTCGACCCGGTGACCGGCCCGGCAGGCGAAATCTATCGCTATACGCTGGAATCCGACAGCAAGAACCTGATGGAACTTTCGGAAATCCAGAAATGGACGGTCATCCCGGCGTTCAAACAGGTGGCCGGAGTAGTCGATGTCGCCAACTTCGGCGGTTTCACGATGCAGTATCAGGTGGATCTCGATCCCGTGGAACTCCAGCGTTTCGGCGTCGGCCTGAACGACGTGGTCACGGCAATCAACAGCAACAGCTCGAATGCCGGGGGCAGCCGCATCTCGCGCGGCGAACAGGGCTATGTTATCCGGGGCATCGGCATGGTGCGCACGCTGGGCGACATTGGCGCCATCGTGGTAACGCAGCGCAACGGGGTGCCGATACTGGTCCGCGATCTCGGCAAGCTTGTTTACAGTCACCAGGAACGTGAGGGTATTCTTGGCAAAAACGCCAATCCGGACACGATCGAAGGCATCGTGCTTCTGCTCAAATATCAAAATCCTTCAGAAGTTCTGAAGGGCATTCACGCCCAAGCAGCGGAACTGACCAAACAGCTCGAACCCATGGGGGTGCGCATAGTTCCCTATATAGATCGGGACGATCTCGTTCAGTTGACCATCCACAAGGTTTCTCACACGGTAGTAGCGGGAATCCTGCTCGTATTTATCGTGCTGATGATATTTCTAGGCAACCCTCGGATCGCCTTGACCGCCGGGGTCACCATACCATTTGCCCTCGTTGTCGTCTTCGTTGTGATGCACCTGGCGAAAATGTCGGCTAACCTCTTTTCGCTCGGCGCAATCGATTTCGGTATTATAGTCGATGGGGCAATCGTAGTGACAGAGGCCTGCCTGCGCAGGCGTGAGGCTAATCCGGCCGCCAACCTGAGCGAGGATGACCTGTTTTCGGCAACAACCCAGGTGGCGCGTCCGATCTTCTTTGCAACGCTCATCATCATCACCGCCTATCTCCCGCTGTTTGCTTTTACGCACGTAGAGGCCAAGCTCTTCCTCCCGATGGCTTACACAGTCAGTCTTGCGCTTTTAGGGGCACTGCTGTGTACTTTTACGCTGATTCCCGGTCTCACCTTCATGGCCCTTCGCAAGCCGCGGCGGGTTTTTCGCAACCGGCCGCTCGAACTGTTGCAGACCGGGTTCCGAAGATCGCTGGATCGTATGCTGAGCATGCCGAAAATTGCCTTCATTATCGGAGGGGGGGCGATGGTGGCTGTTGTGCTGTTGGGCATGACCACCGGACGGGAATTTTTGCCCGAACTCGATGAAGGCACCCTATGGCTCCAGGTGCAAATGCCGACCGGATTGTCCCTTGACAAGGCAAGCGAAATGGCGGACGAATTGCGGCGCACTCTCCGTGAATTTCCCGAAGTATCTTATGTGGTCACCCAGCTTGGCCGCAATGACGACGGCACCGATCCATGGACACCTTCCCACATCGAAGCCCCTGTTGGGCTCAAACCCTACGATGCCTGGCCCAAAGGCGAGACCAGAGCAGATTTTCTGCGCCGGCTCAACGCCCGTCTGAAGCAATTGCCGGGCTTTTCGATCGGCATCAGCCAGCCGATTATCGATATGGTCTACGATATCATAGGCGGCGCGCACAGCCCTCTTGTCATACGCATTTATGGGGACGACTTCAATGAGCTGCGCCGCATGGGCGGGGACATCATCAAGGTGCTCGACGGCATCCAGGGGACAGCGGAAGCCTCCATTTTTCAGGAACCGCCGACCCCCAGATCGTCATCGACATAGACCGCGCAGCCGCAGCCCGCTACGGGATCAACGTGTCCGATATCACCACGCTTATCCAGACAGGGGTTGGCGGAGCACCGGTCAGCACGGTCTATGTACAGGACCGTACGTACGGAATTACCGCACGGTTTCCGAAAGATTGCCGCAACAGCCCGGAAGCGCTGGGCAACCTGGTGCTCACCAGCGGCAAGCGGGGCACAGATTCCGCTCTCCCAGGTCGCCGGCATCAAGCTTCGGACCGGCGAAAGCACTATCTCGCATGAAATGACCCGCCGCGCCCTGCTGGTGCGGGTCGATAACCGGGACCGCGCCCTCTCCGATTACCTGGCCGAAGCGAAAAGCAAAATTAATCAGTCGGTGCAATACGACCACGGCAAATATCATATAGAATATGGAGGCCAATTCGAAAGCCGCAACGCGCCGAGGCGCGGTTGACTCTGATAATGGGGCTCGTGCTGGCGCTTATGCTGGTGTTTCTGTTTGCCGAGTTCGGCAAGCTGCGCCAGGCGCTGCTGGTTCTGGGCGCGGTGCCGCTCGCCACCCTGGGCGGGCTGATCGCGCTCCGCCTTACCGGTGAGACTCTCAATGTCGCCAGCGCTGTCGGCTTCATCGCCCTGTTTGGTGTGGCTGTACAAAACGGCATCATCATGATCGCAAACATCAGGCGAGTGCGCGAGGAGGGGGCGTCTCTTCGGGAAGCCGTGCTCTCCGGTGCAGTCGAGCGTTTCCGGCCCGGTGCTGATGACGGCCACCGTGGCCACGGTGGGCATGATGCCCGCTGCCCTGGCGACAGGGGTGGGCACCGATGTGCAGCGCAACCTGGCCACTGTGGTGGTGGGCGGCCTGATGATCGCCACCCTGCTCACCCTGTTCATCCTGCCAACCTTCTACTTCTCCATGGAGCGCTGGGTGGAAGGAAGGCAAAGTAAAAAGGCAAAAGCAAAAGGACAGAGAATCTAATGTGCGAAGTAATCCATTCCGTAGGTAGCGCCGCCTTCCACGGCGGCGCAATAGGCAAAAGTAAAAGAAGCCATATTCTTCCTTTTTACTTTTTACTGTTTACTTTCGCCTTGTCCTATATGTGCCGTTGGGCCGGATTTCCAAAAACCGGCCGCGCCCAGAGGTTGCCGGCTACACGTCCGAGCCTTTGCCGGCGCAGACGGCATCCGGTGATGTCCATGGCGGTGAGGCGCAGCGGCTGGTGCAGGAGATGGACATCCCCGCTCAGTGGTGGACGCTGTTCCACTCCAAACCTTTGAGCGACCTGGTTGAACAGGCGATCAAAAATAACCCCGACCTGGAAAGTGCGCAGGCCGCACTGCGTGTGGCCATGGGAAAACGTCTACGCGCAGGAGGGCGCGCTATGGCCAAGCATTGCGGCCAGCTACAGTGCAACGCGGCAGAAGGTCCCCGGGCAACTGGGCGTTCCTACAGCTTCCGGCGCTTACACCTATAGCCTCCACACCGCACAGGTTACGGTAGCGTATACGCCGGATGTGTTCGGCGGCACGAGGCGGCAGATCGAATCGCTAAAGCGCAGGCCGGTTCACAACGCTTTCAGCTCGAGGCCACTTACCTGACTCTTACCTCCAATGTGGTCGCCGCCGCGATTCAGGAGGCCGGCTTGCGCGGGCAGATCGCGGCCACAAGGAAAATCATTGATATCGAGATGCCACTCGCTCGAACTTCTGAAACGCCAGTATTCGCTGGGCCAGGTGGCAAAAGCCGATGTTGTTGCGCAGGAAGCGGCCCTGGCGCAAGCTCAAGCCACGCTGCCCCCGCTTGAAAAACAACTGGCGCAGCAGCGGGACCTCTTGAGCCGCCTCGCCGGCCGATTCCCCAGCGACGCGCTCACCGAGCAGTTCGAAATCTCATCGCTGGAACTGCCGCAGGAACTGCCCGTGAGCCTTCCCTCGAAGCTGGTTGAGCAGCGGCCGGACGTGCGCTCGGCCGAAGAGCAGATGCACTCTGCCAGCGCCCAGATCGGCGTGGCCGTCGCCAACCGGCTGCCCAACATTCCTCTGAGCGCCGATATTGGCTCCAGCGCCACTCAGATCGCTCAATTGTTCTCTCCCGGGACCGGTTTCTGGACCTTGGCGGCAAACGTGACCCAGCCGATATTCCAGGGCGGAACGCTTCTTCACCGGCAGCGCGCCGCCGAAGAAGCCTACGACCAGGCGGAGGCGCAGTATCGCAGCACGGTGCTTACCGCCTTCCAAAATGTGGCAGATGCGCTTTACGCCGTCCAAAGCGACGCAGATGCCGTTAAAGCGGCTGTGGCCGCCGAGAAGGCCGCCGCTCAAAGTCTTGACATTGCGCGCCGGCAGTTGGAGTTGGGAGATATCAGCTACCTGGCGCTGCTAAATGCCGAGCAGACTTATCAGCAGGCTTCGCTCAACCTGGCCCAGGCCCTGTCCAACCGCTACGCCGATACTGCAGCGCTTTTCCAGGCGCTTGGCGGCGGCTGGTGGAATCGCTCCGACGTGCCGGCGGGGGTGGGCGGCTAAGGCCGTTGGGAATAGCATCGAGGATGTAGTTACAACAGGAGGGAAGCAGCCATGGTGCGAAAAATCTATGTACTGATAAGCGCTTGTTGCCTCATAACCGCACTGATACTCATTACACGGCCATTTACCTCATCGGGCCGAGGCGGGGGATGCTATGTGCCTAAAGGACCATTTCAACAACTGACGGGCGAGTTTCAGTACGACTATAAGCGCTACGGCGCGGTGGGAAAGGACTGGGAAAGCAGTTGCACACGGGAAATGCCTTACGCCGTAGTGGACGCACATGCTAGTCCCGAGGGTGGTCGCGGTGGTTGGCCGGCGGTGGAATTCATAGTATGGTTCCTCGGACCGATGAAATCCGATAACCCGAAATGCACTTTTGAAATCTCGAACGGAGGGGAAGTCAAGGCCCTCAAAGAGGTGACACGAAATCACTTGAATGTAATTGCAGTACCTAAAGTATTTGACGGTTCAGGGACGCACGATTTTTCAAATCTTCAATCCAACACCCCCTGGACGATAAGATTTAATTGTACGTCAGAATAAGAGGTCAACAAAGATGAAAGGGCTCAAATTAATTACAATTTTCCTGGGGGTTACGCTTTGGGTTTTGGGGTTTCATGCGGCTGCATTTGCCAAAACATACTGTGCTAATATAAACAGGAGCAAGGCCGGCAAGGACATGCGTTACGTGAAGCAGAACCCCGGCGGGACTTTCGGCGGCAGGGGAAAGGGGACAACTGCCGTGCAGAGTGCTGCCGGTACAAAGCCCGGCCACGCAGGTCAGCCCAAATCTGTTTACAAACCCCCGGCAGCACCCTCTATAAAGAGTGTGAACCACATTACACCGTCTTGTTCGTCCAGGTCTTCCGGCAGCAAACCATATTCATCATCGTCCAGGAAATAACACAGGGAAAACTGCACTTAAGCTGCTTTACGCACTTTCCAGATATCGGCGTTTTTCTGCGCGAATTCTTCAAAAGAGATCGGGGCCTTGCCGGTCAACTCGCGTACCGTGCCGGTTATCTCGGCCATCAAACCCTTGCGTACCATAGCGAACAGGTTAGCCACATACTGGACAGCGCTTTCAGGCAGTCTCTGCTCTCGGGCGAGCCGAATCATTTCCGCTTCGGATATGGGATGGTATGTCACTTTTTTTCCACACACGTCGGATAGGATTCGTGCTGCCTCCCCATAGCTTAATGCCTCGCGGCCCGTCAGGTCGTATTGCTGTCCTGAGCGCTTTTCCTCGAGGCAGACGGCGGCGGCCCGTGCAATATCTTCCACCGAGATGAAGCTGGTCTTAGCCTCACCTGCACTCAGCCGGATGGCCCCCGAAGCAATCGAGGGCGCAAGCCACCCGGTTGAAAAATTCTCCATGAAGAAATTGGGGCGAAAAATTGTGCAGTCGATTCCCGACTTCAACAGGTGCAACTCGATCATACGGAGTGGATTTTGCTCACTTAACTCAAACTTCAGGGCCGAAATGAACAATATATATTTGCCCCCTGACTCCACGGCCTTGTCAATGAAAGGGATCATTTTCGACGGGGCCTCGGAATCCAAGGGTGGTGCGATGAGTAAAATGCCCGACACTTTATCGAGTGCGGCCTTATAAAGGCCCGGATCATTATAATCGAAGACCACTGGCTGGACTCGCTGAGTCCACTTGATTTTTGTGGTCTGCCTTGTTGCGGCCTTTACAAAGATCCCCCTGTCTACCAGGGCTTCCACCACTGCGCTTCCCAACTTCCCGGTGGCGCCTGTTACCAAAATTGTTTCCATTATTGTTACCTCCCTCCGGCAATTTTGCGGCTTTGACCACAATCCCGGCATGAACCCCAAAATCGCCGCGATTTAAACAACGCCAAATCTTTGATAACTCTATGGTTTACTTATTATTATAGTTACGGTGGCTTTTCCGCACAATCACTGTTCACCTTACGGATTTTTCGGACTTGACACCAGTCCAAGAGGACAAAACTTTAATTAAGGATTCATAAGGTGGATTTGAAAGGAGATAAAATGGAAAAAGAAGTCAATGTATACGTACTTCCGAAGTCTCCGGACACCAATCGGATCAAAAGATATCTTGCGGGAAAAGGCCTCGATTTCAACGTACATGACATTCACTCTGATGTGAAGGCCCATAAACAAATGCTTGAAGCGACCCGAGGCGCGTGTGGGGCGCCTGTGATCGAGATTGGTAATCGGATCGTCTGCGGACTGGATAAGCAACGGTTGGATGAAACAATAAAGATGGAACTCCATTGATTGGACTCAACCCGGACCCGCCCCGCGAAGCGTAAGCTGCTTGGTGGGGCGGCTAAAATAGCGGATTCTTATCAATTCTTGGATAAAGCATAAAATCCGCCAGGACCAACAGCGTCATTGCTTCCAACACCGGCACTATTCTTGGAATTGCCGAAATGTCATGTCGGCCCTTTACACTGATAAGAGCGGGTTCGCCGCTGGAGTTGACCGTCCTCTGCGTTTTTGATATCGACGGAATCGGCTTCACTGCGGCCCGTATTACGATTTCCATCCCCGTGGAGATGCCTCCAAGAATCCCGCCGGCGTGGTTGGACTCGTAACCCTCGGCGGTTATCGGATCGTTGTTCTGGCTGCCGAGCATCCCTGCTGCCCGGAATCCCTCACCTATTTCAACCCCTTTGACTGCCCCCACCGACATGATTGCCGCAGCGAGCCGCGCGTCAAGTTTATCGAACACTGGTTCGCCAAGACCGGAAGGGCACCCTTTGGCGCGGATTTCTACTACTCCTCCTGCCGAATCGCCCTCCGTCCTGATTTCTTTGAGACGAGCCAGCATCTTTTGCGCTGCTTGCGAATCCGGGCAGTAAAGCAGGTTTCTATTTATTTCTTCCTGGTCGAATTCGCGGCATTGCACACCCGCAAGGGCAAGAGTGAAGGCCTGCACGGAAATTCCGCGCCCGTCCAGAAATTTCCGGGCGACCGCGCCGGCAGCCACTCGGGCTGCGGTCTCACGCGCCGAACTCCTCCCTCCGCCCCGCCAGTCTCTTACGCCGTATTTCTGTTCATAGGTCCTGTCGGCATGACCGGGGCGGTAGAGTTTGGAAATTTCCGAATAGTCGCTGCTTCGCACGTCCCTGTTGTATATAATGAGGCTGATGGGGGTCCCTGTTGTGAGCCCCTCGAAGACTCCCGACAGGATTTCAACGGCATCGGTTTCGGCCCGTGGTGAGCTGATCGCCCCTCCGGGCTTCCTGCGGTCCATATCCTTCTGAATGTCCGCAGGGCTTAAGGGGATTGATGGCGGGCATCCGTCGATGACGGCCCCCAGGGCCGAGCCGTGTGACTCTCCCCAGGTGGTTACTGAAAAAATGCGTCCAAAGCTGTTTCCTGCCAAGGTATCACTCCGTTTTTCGCCTGCGGACAGCCAGGATAATGAAGCGGGAAGCCGATATCCGCTCCTCGCATACCGCCAGGGTATTGAAAATGACCCCACTTTTCGACACTGTTTAATGAAAAAGTGATACATTATATTATAATTGAGAAGAACGGACAGAAGATTCCTATATTGTTTTTTGAAGCGGAGGGAAGGGATGAGTGACCATCATCCGAATTATTGGGAGGATGTGGAACAGCAGGTCGAAAATGAACTCGAACTGCCTCCCATGTATAAGGTTCTTCTCCACAATGATGATTATACTACTATGGAGTTTGTGGTCGAAATTCTCCAGCAGGTCTTCCGCAAGAATGCCGCTGAAGCAACTCGGATAATGCTCCTGGTCCATAAGACAGGGTCCGGTGTTTGCGGAATTTTTGCCGAGGATGTAGCTGAGACTAAAGTGGGAATCGTGCACCATCTGGCAAAAAAGAGCGGGTTTCCGCTCAGGTGCACTATGGAAGAAGCATAAGATGATAAATAAAGAGCTCGAAATCACATTTGCGGCAGCAATCAAGGAAGCAAAACAGCGCCGGCATGAATTTTTCACTTTGGAGCATATTTTATACGCCATCATCCATGACGGTACGGGCAGACGCATCCTTTACCAATGCGGGGCCGACCTGGATAAGCTCAAAGAGCGCCTCGACAAGTATTTCGACGAGCGTTCGGAAAAATTGCCCGACGGGGTGGAACAGGACCCGATTCAGACAATGGCCGTTCAGCGCGTTTTGCAGCGGGCGCTCATGCATGTGCAGGGAGTGGAGAAAAAAGAAGTGGACGCCGGCGACATTCTGGCGGCCATGTTTTTCGAAGAGAACTCCTACGCAGTCTATTTTCTGAAATCTCAGGGAATATCGAGGCTCGATGTACCCAGCTATATCTCACACGGTGTCTCCAAGGTGCCGGACTCCGAGGAAGGCGAATTTCAATCTGTTTCCCAGGATCAGCCCAGCCGCAAGGCCGGCGCCCTGGAGAGCTTCGCTGTAAACCTCATCGAAAAGGCCGGTCAGGGTCTGATCGATCCGCTTATCGGCCGTGATGAAGAAATTCTAAGGACGCTTCAGATACTTGGCAGGCGCAGCAAGAATAACCCAATCTTCGTGGGGGACCCGGGCGTAGGTAAAACCGCCATTGCGGAAGGGCTTGCGCTCAAAATATACAAAAAGGAGGTCCCGCCTGCATTTTTCAATGTCGAGATCTTTGCGCTCGACATTGGCGCTCTCTTGCCGGGACCAAATTCAGGGGCGATTTTGAAGTCGACTCAAGGGTGTGATCCTCGAACTTAAGAATCACTCTGACAGCGCCCGCCGGAATACCGTTCCGCCGAGCGCTTCCATGCGGGTATCCAAGGGAGTCGTCCAGTCTTCTTGAATCTCCGCGACGACGGCGAACATGTTCGGCAGCAGTTGCTGTCTTACGTCATCAATGAAGTCTTCCCCGATCCTGGCGTTGTTCAGGTCCACCGTGCCGCCGGCAGCCAAACCCGTAAGCGCGCCAATCACCAAGCCGGGCGGTCCACCAAGAAGACCGATGAGGGCCCCCAGTGAGGTTCCGACCAAGATCCCTGGGTATCCAGGGTCATCCCTTTGCCCCACCGTTGTGGTCCCATCGGCATTCCTGCCCACCCCAGTGTCGGAGTAGACCATAATGCTGCCCTCGCTTTCCAATTGCTGCAGCGCCTTCT
>CAVRZU010000161.1:0-15828 GCA_963725365.1 uncultured delta proteobacterium
GACCCTTTCCGGATGGAAACTAGATTAGGGCGCTGCAATCCGTCAATGTCTCGCCCGGAGTTTCAAGATGGAGACCAGCCTGTGGTTTTGCTCACTGCGCAAATAGGCCATAAACTGGTCGGAAACTGCTCTTTTATCCCCAGTCAAGTGTGGGTAGATAAATCCTGCCAATCTTGCCAAAGCGGCGATTACGTAGGGTGGGTCTGTCAACCTGTTCAGAATCTTGACGGCTTCGAATAACGGCGACACACCAAGTGAGAAGTCCATCCTTCCCTGCCGGAAACGGCCCTGGAGCCGGCCTCCCGCCGAATTGGTAGGCCGGTGATGAAATACCGTAAGCTCAGGAAAGGATGCCACCTGCCAACCCTTCATTCGCGCCAAAATCTCCGCATATGTGTCAGGCCCTCCATAGGGAAGCGCCTTATATCCACCGCCAACAGCCTCAAAGCACTCACGCCGGAATAGCTGGACTGCATGAGCAACCGAATCTACGCTATTAGTTCTTCGGGCTCTGAATTCGCCATCCTTGCACTTGTCGTGAATGGCTCCTCCAGCCAGCCCCAACCCGGGATTGCGGTCAAACTTGTCCAGCAGCGCCCTGAAATATGACGGGTGCAAAGTAATATCGGCATCAAGATTGCCGATAAATGCATATGGCTCGTTTTGAAGCTGCGCGATACCGGTATTGATCGCACTGGCCTGGGCCGCAAAGTTCGGGGTGGTCCTCACTGAGTCGGCATAGATGGATAAAGCTGTGTTCAGCAGCGTAGCGCATAACTATGGCGTCTGTATCATCGGTAGAGCCGTCGCTCACGATAACCCATTTCGCGGGCCGCAACTCCTGCGAAATAATGGAAACGACTGTGCCTTCGATATATTTTCCTTCGTTGTAACCGCAGTGGCGAGATACAATGAATCGGAATCACTCACGTTGAAACCTCCCCGTTTTGACTTATTTTCGGCGGATTAGTAAGAAGGAGATATCGCCCAGCAGCCAGCGCATACATGCAATGCTTCTTCGGACCTTAAAGGCAGCCTCCCGGCGGCGAGGCCGTTTCCAGGCGTAGAGGGCAGAATATCCGAATACCCTTAACAGTTCATGTATCCAGACTGCCGCGCGGTAGCACCAAAACGCCGTGCGTCCCATAATATTTGCGGAAATACTGGAGATTGCGCGCCGCATTTCTACATAAAAGCGGGCAGGCGCAAGCTCGGAACTCGCCCCCCCATAGTGCAGCGCCGCGGCATCAGGGTAAAAGACCACCCGCCATCCGGCTGCGCCAAACCGATGGCACCAGTCGATATCTTCGCCGTACATGAAGAATTGTTCATCCAGGCCGCCTACCATTTGAAGCGCCTTGCGGCGAACCATCCAGAACCAGCCGGTAAGCACTTCGACAATATCAACGGAGTCATAAGGATAAGCTTTCATGTCGAAGCCAGAAAAAATGCGGAACTCGGGAAGATCGTGTCCAAACCCAACGCGCAACAAAGAGTGTTCCAAACGGTGGGCAGCATCATAACCGACTCCCCCGTTCGCCCATCCGGACTCAGCATCCTGGGGCCCAAAACCCCGATCTCCGGGCGGGCTTCAATAAATTCCACCATCCGTTCCAGACACCCCGGGGGTATACGACATCGGAGTAGTAGGCACACGTACTTGCCTCGGCTCTTTGCCATACCGATATTATTGGCCTTTGCAAACCCAAGGTTGGCATGGTTTTCGATCAACGTAACATCGGGGAATTGCAGCCGGATCGCCTCCGGTGTTCCATCGGTAGAGCAGTTGTCAACCACGATGATTTCAACGGGCAGTGTTGCAGATTCGGTCTCCAAAGATTCAAGACACTCGATCGCGTACCTTTTGCCGTTCCATGTAACTACGACTATCGACACGAGAGGATCGATCTCCCCGGCAGGATAGTTCATCATTTCCTCACTTTCTTTCTATGAGGTCCGCCTGGAATTGGAAAACCAAACAGGCCTGTACGCCGCTAATCGGGACCTGCCCGCCGCTAATCGGGACATGAAAACCTTACCTTGTACGTAGGCAAATTGCGGTTCGGCTGCAAAAGAGCCCGTTACGGATATCATTGCCAGCAAAGATTCCACGCCATCCTGCTTTGGTCGAAATACACAATGCCGAAAAAAGCAACAGTGTTCGCAAAAAAGGCTGCACCGATCGCCCATATAAAGAGTTCATCCCTGCGGGATTGCCCTGCCGCCCTGATCCCCTCACCAATCAATTTGTAGCAGCACACGAACACGGCGATGAACAAAATAAACCCGAGCAGACCACCGGTCAACCCAGCGCCAACATAAGCATTGTCCACATCCCACATGGACCAGCCCCAGTTAACGTTGTCCTTCGTCCCGACCAGCCACCATCCAAAGAAATGCGATACGAAATCGTCGATCAACTCCGACCGATGATACCCGCTGCCACCAAGCACCCCGCTGACACGAGCCATCAAGAACCAGATCGGTCTCCTCATCGCCAACTGCAGTCCGATCAGCCCTAAAACAATCCCCCATCTGAGCGTCCGCATTTTCTTTCGCACCGGCCACAGCGACAGGGCAAGGATACCCGCAGGCAATGCCATCACGGGAGTACTCGATGCCGAGGCGAACATCATCACCGTGGAGGATGCAGCTCCAGCGGCCGCGATAAGCCTGTTGGAAGGGCTATACCACCAGAGGCCGATGAAAAGCGGGACCAGCACGACACCAAAGGTTCCTGCGATAATGGGGTGGGCGAAGGGTCCTTCTGCGCGTATCCGGCCATTGCGGATTTCGCTTTGCTCCGGCGACCCTACCGAGGCAAAGGCGTTGTGTTGACTAACGTGCTCTGACCACATCAGAGGCGCACACACTATAACCACAATCGCCAGGACCTTGATCACCCGAATTACATCTTCCTTATCTCGAATTAAGGAGCGCATCAGGAAATATGTGCCCAGGCCCGAGAGTAGAAATCCCGCACGGTTCAACATGGCGCCCAGTTGCGGCCACACAATACAATAAGCAAGAGAATTGACCAAGGCGCCAAACAGGACAACCTTGTCAAGAGAACTCAGGCGCCCTGAACCCGGTTCTCGACGAACCAGGATGCGGGCCCAGGCCACCAGCAGGAGAATACGATCGAAATGAAAGTTAAGCCCGAAACCCAGGAAGTTTTCGTAAATTGGAATAAGCGAACCCGCCAGCAGGAAAGGCACTATTACGTACTTTCGCGGCAGGCACACAATGAGAATAATGGCTACAAGCAGAACAGCTATGGACAATGGTGTGACAAATGTGCCACGCCGCCGCCGTAGTAGTAGTTTTCAGGTAGCTCTACAGCGTAGTTGGACATGCTCTCCAAGACCTCCTCAAACGTGCGATGTTATGCCGGTACGCAACCCTGACACATTTTCATGCTTGATCACCCCCTGCGAACAGCAGGAGAGTCGTTTGTTATTGGTAAGACTGAAGGGGGATTCCGGCAAGTGCGACGTTACTAGAGAAACCACGGCGAAGGACGGCTCGCCGGGATCAAAATTCTCGACGAGCACGGTTGCTGGGCGCTGCCGGCCGGCAACCGGCAGCGCCCGCAAAATACAGAACCGCCCAAATTTTACGGTACGAGGTGAACGCCCGCCGGAGCAGGGATCACAGCAGTAGAGAATTCGTAAGCCCCGATGTCCCAGGCTCCGGTCGCCGGTCGAATACCGCCGGCCATGTCGGCGATAACCGCGGTGGACCCGAGGCTGGTCAGGTTCGATCCGGTCTGGTATGCGGCCCCGCTCGCCGAGGCTATCCGGTACGAGCTGTTAAGATTAGGGGTGGACGTCGAACTGTTCACATCCTGACCCTCTGACTGCCATTGCGCAAATGAGTAGTTGAGCCCCCCATCATTGAGTCCGGCAATGGTCGTACCACAGCCATAGAAGACATTGTAGTTGCTCGTTATGGGAGCAGCAGCGAGTGATTCCTCATTGACTATCGGCGACTGGATGTTGTAGAAGATATTGTTCTTAATGATATGCCCACTGGCCGCTGCCGCATAGATCCCCCAATCCCCTTTACCAGAGCCGGCCCCAACAATGGTATTGTTGTAGACATGATGAGGGCCGCCGGACCCTTCACGAAGCCATATGAGGTCATGGCCTGCGGTCTCCGATGAACTGGCGACAAGCAGATTGTTGTAAATGTTGCATTCTGATGCATATGTGGATTGGCTGCCCAATCCATAGGTGCAGAATATGAAGCCAGTCGCCGAGCCATATCCAAGATCACCATGAATATAGTTGCCGTAGATATTGTAAATGGCATTCGGTGATGAAGAATTCCCCACCCCCATCAGGATCATGCCATCAGTGTGATAAGTTCCTGTTGGGTACTGCCAGTTCGTCCAGTCTGTTATCTCGTTGCCGTAGATGTTCGCGGATATAGTGGGATTACCGGAAGTTCCCCCCATAGCAATATGCCAATGGCTGTCATGCAGGTAGTTGTTGTAGAAGTTAAGGCCGGAGGCACTTGTCGTGTTTATGCTTTGGTCTATGAGCACGCTGGCGTCCGCGATCTCACAGTTATGGACGAGTATGTTGCTGTATGTAGGCCCACCTTCGATGTAGACGCCATAGGTGCTGGCGCCGTTGGTGTCAGAGGCTGAGGATGATGATCCGGCATTGAGGTAGATGTCGTAAATCTTGAGGTTACGGATTTCGATGTAGCTTGAGCTATTCACGACTATGCCAGATGAGCTGGTCGAGTGGGTGAGCCCGGTCCCGTTGTCACCGGCCCCGCTTACAGTGTTGGAGATTGACCCGTTGCAGGCCACCTCAGAACCGTTCACGTATCCACATGGCGTATTGCTATTATTGCCATCGACGGTAATGTAGCTCTGGCCGCTGATGTAGATAGCTCCGTTCGCGCTCCAATAGGGGGACGACAGGGACGCCCCGCTCTCGAACATAATGGTGATGGGGCTGCCGGAAGAACCGCTTGCCGGAGGTGTAATGAGGGTGGACCCAGCCGCCCCGGCGATCGCGCCACACAGATGTATGTTGTTGCCCGGCGCCCAATAAGAGGAGGTATTGATACCGGAAGCGGCATAGGCGTTTGCGCATGAAGTTCCGTTAGCCGACCCCGCCGCTGGCTGGGCAAAGTAGATGTCGCCTCCATATGCAACTGATGTCGCGGCCAATAGCAAGCCGGTGACGCACACCATGAATCTGATCATTTTCATCTTCAATTCCTTACGGGTAACTGGAAATCGTGACATTAGAACACCTCTTAAGTCTGTTAATCGGCTGGAGCCAATCGCAGCTTTGAGCAGATTCCCAAATATCCGGTCTCAATCCGCTTGCAGCAGATAACTGGCCAGCCTGTTTTCACCCGGGCGTCTTCCGCTTTCAGGTCGAGTTTTCCTTTTTTGCGTGACGCCCCCTTTACCTGAGTCTTGATCAAGCTGCTCATTTTCTTCAGGGATTTTGCATTAATTCGAATGCAATGTTGGTGCCAATCCAAGTCCGATGACAGGAGAGAATTTCATGGCTCGGCGCGTGGCAACGAATCGAACAATCCGGCGTTAGGCCATGATCCATCCATTCAATACGCCGAAGGCCCCCGCCGCCAGACATGGATTAGAACCCCTAATTGCCGATAACGATTCTATGTAACTGGCAGTACAGATGGTGCAGCTTAATCCTCAGCATTAAATACCTATAAGGGAAATATCAACCGCCCAGAGGCATACCAGGCCATAAATAATTTTTTCTCTGTGGCCGTATGCATGAGCGCAATCAAGACTAACAGGCACTATCCGGGCTTTTTGACGAAACGGATGAAAAAAATGCACAACCAGATGGATTGAACTACATAGGCGGTCATTCTGGCAAAAGAAAAGCCAAAAGATCCCCAATGCACCAGGAAATAGGTGAGCAGGACAAAGCAAAGGGCCCACCCCACATTAATCGCGCTCCAAAGCCACATTCGCCCGGCAGCCGCAATTACCTGCGCTATGGGATATTGGATTCCGGCAACGCCGGCGGTAATGAGGACAGTGGGCAGAAGCGTGGGCCATGCTTCAGCAAAACCTTCTCCGTACATTGACATAATATGGTAACTGAAAAGGCTTCCCAGAATGATAAAGGGGGCCATGATGACTGCATTTATTTTCATAGAAAACCATAAGATATGCCGCGTATCCGAAGTATTCGGCTGATCTCTCAGCGAGCACAGGCAACGTAGATTCTCCGAGAATTCCAGGCAGAAACAAAATTACCGCGAACCATTGATTCGCTGCGCTGAAGAGCCCCATTTCGGCAAAGCCATGGGGCTGGCG
This sequence comes from uncultured delta proteobacterium, assembly GCA_963725365.1. Classification (GTDB taxonomy): domain Bacteria; phylum Desulfobacterota; class Syntrophobacteria; order Syntrophobacterales; family Syntrophobacteraceae; genus SbD1. Next base: position 6,329 of record CAVRZU010000161.1, read on the forward strand.
CGCCGAGAGCGGCACTGCAGACCCACGACACAGGGCCGACCAGGGCATTATTTCTCAATACGGAGGGAACACTGAACCGCCAGAGTACGTCTAATTCTTGGAGACATCCGGCAAATCGCAACGGAACATTCGCCAAGGCGGGCTTCTTTGCGCAGACCATGGAAGTTAATTATAGTCTGCAGCACCAGAGTCAAGCCCAGGCTCCAAACCGCCCCCTCTGTTCCCAGCAGCCAAACGCCTCCAACCATGAGGGGGAATGAAGCCAGACCCGAAATAAAACTGATTCTTGCGATACGTTTAAAAGCTTCGAACCCGGAGAGCACCCCGGTTTGAGCCCCATTGACCGCACTCATAAGAAGGATAAGACTCGAAATCCGGATAAGCCTGGCCAAATGCGGGGCGCCCAGGGTCCGGGTCGCCAAAATTCCGGCAAACAATAGCAGCAGAAGCGCCATTAAAGCGCCCGATACCCATGCCATGGCGCTTGACACCGCGATTACCCGCCCTGCTTTGGCCGGATCTGTAACCCGGAATTCGGCCACATACTTTGTAGCCGTAACACCCATGCCCAGACCCGCAAACACACGCCAACATGCTACCGTATTCGAATGATACCGAGTTCACCGAATTGAACCCTGCCCAGATCCTGGCCACGATCACTGATGAAGCCAGGCCGAGACCACGACTGATGATGGCGCCCATCAAAAGCCAAAAGGCGCCCCAAGCCAGCCGGTAGCCAACGGGCGACATTACACGCTGTAGCTGATCACGCAATAAGCCCCACCAGACAGAGGGCGAACGCAGTATTCCATTAAATCCGGCCACTATGTCTTCCTGATCGCTTATTGTTCAGATATTTGAGGCGCCACGACCCGGTTGTGGACTAGCGCCTGGTACAGGAGGCCGGGGTCCGGTATGAGTTTGTGAATCTTCTCCCGCCCCAATATTATATTAGTCGGATGAACTAATATCCATTTGATCACTGGCCAGCAATAACGAGTGATCAAAATGGAACTCGTCTTGATTGGCAATCGTGACATCCATTTCCTGCGCATGAAAAAATAGGCCTTCCAGAATTGGAGGGGCAGCATCAGGTATTCGTGGGAGTTGTGGATACAAAAAGCGCTGATGGCGTAATTTTTCATCCCTCGCCGTTCGGCTTCCATGCAGATGTCTGCCCCGTACATGTGAAACCCGGGCAAGCTCTCATCAAACGACAGTCCGGAGGATTTACGTACGATCAACAGCACTTCATCCAGCGTTCTCACTTCGAGGCCCCCGTCGAAGTGGTTGCCCAGGACTTTATTATAGTACAGGTAGCCGACGCCCCCTCATAGCCGGGGCGGTTACGACGGTTTCTCAGTCCCCAAACCCCCAAAACACCAGTTTGGTTCCTGTTCCGTCAGGGCTTCTATGGTTTTTAACAAGGCCGCGACCCAGCCTTCGGGCAAGTACACGTCTTGATGAACGAATACCAGCAGGTCCGTTTTGGCTTGTTGCATGGCGGAGTTATAGGCCGCTGCCGCACTCGCGAAGCCTGACTGAAGGATTACATCGACACCTGAACGCAGGTCGGGAGAAGCGAGCAGACACCTCTTCGAAATGTTTTCATTATTCACCGGAGAAATAACCGTCAAGAACATATGTTTTGACCTTTCCTCGCGACAGCATACAATTGAAAGTTGCGTTTTTTGATATCGTATCCCGGACACGGTTTCGCTGGGATGCAGTTAGAAAACCATCATCCCATCCACCCGAAAAGGCTGCACGGCTCAGCATGTTTGCTTTTGAAGACAGTTTGTCTGCAAATCCCTACATTCCCCGTAATCATATGAAAAAACTGTGAGGCGGGAAGGTTAAGCGCGACTGTCCCTAACGATAGAATCTATCAAGTCCAGATAATAGTGCTTCTTAATACGCCAGCTATTTTCTGCCGCCACGTTAAGGGCATTTCCAACCAGACGTCTTCTGGCGTCTTCATTAGTTATAAGGTACAGCATCGAATCGGCAAGTTCCTGCTCGCTTTCGGGTTGGAAAAATCTTACGCAATCATCGTTAAAATAATATTTATCGATTCGAGTCCGGGAAACAATGATCGGAACACCAAGGCTCATGAATTCCAGGGTCTTTGTACTGAATGCTTCCCCGCCAAATGAATCGTCCCGCTTGGGGACAATTCCCAAGTCCGCATCGGCCATTATCCGCGCAATTTCGTCAATGGGCCTAAGTCCTTTCATTAAAACCCGATCCTCGAGCCCCAGTTCGAGTATCAGCTCCTCAAGCTCTGCTCTTTGCGGACCATCGCCATACAAGTAAAAATTGGCTTGAGGAACCTGCTCCGATATTCTTGCGAAGGCCTTTATGGCAACGTCCAATCCCTGATGCCAACTCAAGGTTCCAGGATAGAGCAGCTTGAATTCACCGGATGCCTTCGGGAGCTTATTGTTCGGGCCAAATATGGTGTTGTCGGGATAGTTCATAATCACGGTGCATTTTCTTCGCTTCACCGATCTTGAGATGAGCCGGTCATACCAGATGTGATTGGAAATGATAACGTGATCCGAAAAACGAATGGAGAGTTTTTCAGCCAGGACCAAGCTCTTGAAGATCATGGAGTTGCCATTTGTCCCGAATTTAGCCCCGTAGAATTCAGGAACCAGGTCATGGATGTCCAGTATTACTTTTGCCCCCATCAGTTTTACCAAAAAGGCCGCAAAGACTTCAAAATCCGGGACCGAGTGAACGTGGACAACATCGTAGGGCTGCGCCAAATGCTTTTTGGTCAACAAGATCCCGGATTTTAACAGGAATTTGAGAAGCCTGTAGAGATATGCGAATTTACCCCGTTCGTTGATGATCCGCTCCTGAATACGGTAAACATTAACTCCGTTGATAATGTCGAAGGTTCCTTGAGCTTTCTGACTCAGGGCAAAGACATCGACGATGTCCCCCCTCCTGACCAGAGTCTCCGCGTACCTCCTCACACGATTGTCCGTTTCATAATAGGTGTATGCGAGCATGCAAATGTGCATTTATAAAACTCCATCAATGTCCGAAAACAAAGACCTTTCAGTGGGGTTGAGGAGCAGGTTTGGAAATGCCGATAACGATAATTAAATGGTTAAGAAACTTTTGCTTAAATGCCACGATAACCTGGTCATATATATCCAGTTTGAATTGACGCTTGCGCTTTGTTCTGCATCTGTGGTTTGCTTTTACCATAGCCATGGGCTTATTATCGGGTTTTGTTGGCACACGGAACACTTGTTCATTAATCTTATCCCCACCCATACTCATCCATAATTCGTCATAGCCAAACTGAATGTGATCTGAATCAATATGTTCTTTAGATGTAATTCCAGCTATACTTTCAATATTTAGAACGCTGGCAATAGCCTGAATGGCGATTACCAGTATCACGTGCGGGGTCACTTCGTTCAATTCTTTAGTGGCTTGTCTAATTAAGTCAAACTTACCATCTGTACCTTGAACGCGCGCAATCATTATCACATTATCACTATCTATCCCAACCATATGTCCTTTTATGATAGTAAAAGACACTTTTGATATTTCACATCCATCTATATTAAATGTTAATCCTATATCGCCTTCCGAATCATGATTAGAAAAAAATGTCGTGGTAACGGTATATAACTTATCTCCTTGGCGCATTTCCCAAATTACAAGCTTTGATGTAGTTATTTTTTCTACGAAGTCTTTCGGTAGATGGTTATTTAGGAAGCCATAATGATTAATCATTATGGCGCCACGGCACCTATAGTCAAAAGAGCGCCCAAGATAATAATGCCCTGCGTATTTAAAGACAATCCAGCGTCGATGCTTTTTTAAAATTATAAAGTTAGGAAGTCTAAATATTTTAACAATTGCAAGGCAAGTATTCAACGTCAATAACACGCGGATTGCTTTTGTGCATTTAAGAAAAAATGGAATCTTAACGGTTTCCTTTCTGGTGGTCTTCGGTAGCCTGAAATAGTTCCCGAAAATCCCAAGCGCCTGAAAGTCTGGCATAGCTTTGATCCTTAACCTTCACGTTTGAGGCTCGGCCATAAAAAGGCATAAACATATGTCGCTATTTTTCATCATCCCATCCCTTCCCGTAAATGGGTATAATGTGGTATTCCGATTTCGCGCTGGCTGTATAGCTGTAGTGGGGTTTTTACGCATGGGACTTGCCGTTCCTGCAACACAGATTCTAGAATACCTGGTTGAAGGCAACTTCAATCCCATAGTAGGCATGTTAAGTAAGGTGACATAGCCGCTTCATTATGAAAATATCAACATAAAGGAAACCACATACGCACAGAGACGAATTTTCTTGTTTGTGACGATCATAAAATTCATTCCGTTGGCAAAATGTTCATGAAGAAACTCCATCACTGTTCGAGATGCTGTTTAGAGAGCTACAACGGCACGCGCCTCTGATATCCCTGCTCTTTCCAGTATCTTTCTTTGTTCCCGGTCGAGAAGATATGCCCGGTAGGAGATATCCAACGCCTTGGCCTGCGCCAGGACATTGAGCAACTCGTATCCAATCTCCCATTCCGCCCTGGCCAGACGATCGTTCGAGGCCAGAACGATGAAATCCTTATGTTGTTCAAAGGCCTACCACAATTCGCCGAGGGCCGGGGCCTCCACCTCGTCCAGGCTCACCAGCGTGTGCGTGGGCCGATTATTTTCCCAATTGATATACCTCGAAAGACGATCTTCACGCAAAGCATAGACTGTGGTGATTTCGATCCTGTCAGTCCAGGTCGGAATAGTCATTCCCCAGGGCCTGGACTTATACAGGTGAGGCGTTCTCCCTTTTGCGGCCCATAGGGTTTGGTAGAAATGCAGATCGGAAAGCGACGTGGAACCCCTGTTTTTCGTCTGAACATCCGCCAGAATCGAAACGAGCGCAGACCTTCCATCTCTTGCCGGTTCCGGAAGGTCCCGGATTTCCATGGCTTGATCCCATCGGGCGCCGAGTTCGTCCAGTCGGAATCTCCGTAACCCGGTTTCATAGCATCTATCCTGATCCGGACCGTACCGAATCGTGAAGCGGAGATTTGCATGCCCCCTTCCCCAAGGTTGTTGAAGACCATTCCGACACCCAGCGCGGCACACACCAGCCCCACGGCTTGCTGCGCCATCCCGCTTTCGATCATCGCACAGTCGCGCTCTATCCCCGACAGGCCAGGTTCTACAAAGAAGGTGATCAATCTTTCGCTGATCTCGATTCCAACCGATTTTTCGGTAAAGCGGGGAGCTTTCGCCAGATTGACGACCTCCGCGACCTGCCGGCCGGTAAGCCTGGCGTGTCGATCAAACATACCCCAGTGGAAATATCTGGGGTTATCATCATAATCGCTGTTGCATCGCGAGTTTAAAGCGGCCTCGACCTAGGTCTTTCTTCCTCCCTCCGGAAAAATCGCAGCCAGGCGCTGTTCGTCCCGTGGCATTTTTGCAGGCGGCTTTATCTTTGCTTCCACCACGGACATCAGACTGTCAATGATCCATGATTCTGAAGAGAAGAGCCTGGAGACCGCCGCCGCGAGAGGGCCGAGCACAGCCGGGAGACTTGGCCTGCGCACGGTTAGGGTCCTTTTCAAGGGAAACGCTTACGATATGAGGGCCGATAGGCCTGGCCAGGAACGCGGGCATTTTTTTCCAGAGCTTTTCGAGCAGCTTTCGTTTCGATCCCCGCTTGCTGGAATATTCGGTCCTGGTTTCCGTTGGGGGCCAATACTGATAGAAGTACTTATACTTAGTGCCGCCCCAGCCGAGCCGAAATGCCGGAACGCCGCCCGTTTCCGGGATTCTCCCCGAATGGAAGATTTCTTTGCCTTCTTCGGAAAACCTCTCTATCAGCTTCCAGTAAAGCCCATAGGCAGCGGCTGTGCTCTGCGGGCTCAAATCGGGAATAGAGGTAAATGGAAATGAAACGGTGTCCTTGAATTCCTTCACCAGGGTCCCGGCGAAAATTGTGGTACCGATTTTAGCCAGGGCGAGCGAATACATTCCGAAGTCGATAAGGTCCCTGATCCAGCGAGAGCTAACGGACGGAATGCCCATCATGTGGTTGTACCGAAAGAGCAGGCGGCAGAAACCGCTTATGTCGTCGGAAGGGAACTCCAGCTTCAGGCCGTAGTTTTCGGCTTCCTCGATTCGAGTCCTGTTTTCCTGATCCAGTGCCCCCAGGATGGTTTGGGCTCCGGACGAGAGTCGAAGCTCGCGATTGTAATAATTGTCGTCGGTCCTAAGTCCGGCGTTGAAGCTATGCTTGTAATGCTTAAGAGTTATCCCGGGGTCTGTCATGTTTCCTGAAAAAGAGACCGCCTTTTCAAACAGCAATCTCGCTGCATCTTCGCTCTCACATGCGATCCCTCCAGCCACGGCAAACGGCACCGATATGAGTTTTTCTTTGCGCAGGAGTCCGCCTTTCATCCTGTAGAGCGGAAGAACCCCGTGTATCCGTCCGCCTTCAACGGCTGCAATGGGGTAGAAGTCAAGGTCGTAGTTCTTCCTTAGAACCTTGCTCCAGTCGTAGCTTTGCCAAGCGATCGAGCGCGGACATTCCAGGACAAACTCCTCCCACGCGTTCCTTTGCTCCTCACCAACGACTATAGCTTCCATAATCCCTCACTTGTTAGAGCGCCTGGTTAACGACCATCTGGTATTTCCCAGAAACCTGCGGTTCGATTTTGGGAACGTAGACGATTTCAAGGCCCGTATCCGTTGAAAAATTCTTTATCACCATTTCCCGTATATATTGCTCGGTTTCATCCGAGTATCCGGACGCGCGCTCGATTTTAATCCGGAGGTCCTTATCCTTCGTATATATGACCTGGAACCGGTTGACCGCTCCCGAAATTTTGGAGGACATAAATGTTCTGCACCAGAAATTGGGGGAAATCATGCGCTTGTCTTTGGCAATGAAGATTTCACCGGTGCGTCCGAGGAGATTGGATATAACTTGCAGGTTGCGGCCACATGCACACCGGGCAGCTCCGACCTCACCCACGTCTCCCATCCGGTACCTGATAAAAGGCATGGGCGAAAGGTCAAGGGTAGTCACCAGGATTTCACCAAGACTTCCCCACTCGGGGTTACCGTTTCCATTATTGTGTTCAACCAGCAGGTTTTCCTGGTTGATATGGAATGAGCCGTGCGCGCACCTGCCCGCGATATGTCCGACTTCCCGCGCGCCGTAGATACTGGACACGTGACACCCGAAGACCTCTCGCATCAACTTTTCTTCATGTTCGTAAAGCGGGGCCGCCCAACCCACCACCAACTCGGGCCTGAACGGCGAGATATCGGCAGCAGTGCGTTTAACAAACTCGGCAAACCCTGCCACAGCCGAAGTAAAGCCCCACAGGACCCTGGGCCTGAATTTTTTCACGGCTTCGAGGCAAACTGCATAATCTTTGTCAGCCAGGTTCACCCCGGGGAGAAGGAGCTGATTCCAGAGGCTTTTCCGGAACCTCACCACACCGCTTTTTGGCATGTAGTCGGTGGAAATCCGCACCATCCTGGCTTCTCTTGCCCCCGGCGGAATGCCGTACCAACTCTTAAGCCTCAGTTCATGAACCCAATTGAGCGCCGTTCTCGAACCGTCCTCGTAGAAGACCGTCGGTGCTCCGGTCGAACCGCTCGAGGTGTTCCGGACAAGCTTGTGTTTCCGGAGCAGGGCGAAGGGAATCGGCGTGCCGGGATATCTCGCGGACTCGTTGGCCGGCGCAATAGAGGCCTTGCAGCGGTGGTCAACCATTTCCCCGTGGAAATCGATGACCTCTTGCCGTGAAAGCGGCGGAATGTGCTTTAGATCTTCTATCTCTCTTAGATCCCGCAAATCAAACCCGATCTGCTTGAATCTTTCCCGGTAGAAGGGAATGTAATCGCGCGCGAACTCCAGCAAAGCCTTCAGCCTCGTAAACTGTATCTCCCGCAACACCTCCTCGGGGTAGAACTCGGACCTGGTCACTTCCTGGTAGTTCCTGAGGATTGCCCTTCTGTTGTAGAGCAGGCTGGAAAACGGGAAAAGAACCCTGCCGTGAACGAATTCGTCAATTGTCCTAGAAATCGCAGCCATTCCGAATCCTTCTGTAAAACCACTTTTGATGTGAGAAAATCTTCAGATAATATAGCCGGCAGAAGATAGTGAATCCGGTCTTGCGTGCCAATTTGATACTTGAGGTATTGCCCCGCTGGGTGGCGCCATAAAGTTTGTCCCACTCCCCTGGCCGCCAGTTCGCGAAAGACCGCGTATCGCAAATCCGCTCCGAGCCCGCGATTCCTGAACAGCTTGTTTACCGTGATCTGTTCGGACCAGGCTGAGCGGGACGGGAGCTTTCGCGTGAATTTCAGTACCGGGACGGACATTAGCTCAAAGTTTATCAGGTTGAATGCAGCCACTGTTTCTCTGTCAAGGGCGACCAGACAGGCGGAGTTCTTGAGCAGTCTTTCATGCAAGTTGCCATCGAGCCACTCTTCCATCGCTTCGACCTGGGCAATGAGAGAGGCTTCGCCGGGTTCGATCCACCTGAAGGAAAAAGACGAATTCCGAGGACCGGGTGCAGGTTCTTTCAGCTTTATTACATAAATCAAGTAGGACCTGAAAACGGCTATAGGCGCAAAAGCGATTGAGATCACTTTCAAGATCGTCCGTAAAAACCCGTAATCATGTACATTACGAGATATTCGCCTCGGCAGCGTGCCGCTCATGTTCATAGCTCGACATTGCCCTTCCACCCGGGGTGGGGTTCGAACTTCAAATTGTACAGACTCGGCAGTTCCGCCAGGCTGATAGCCCGCTGGCCATCGGAGATCACGATTCCATCCGGCCCGGCAGCAGAGAGGGGGTAGTCGCCTGCGCTTGCTTCGAAACACTTCCGGATGAGCGGAATCTTTTTGTAGTTGAAGCCCATTAGCGTGGCGCCAACCGTATCCATCACAACAGGATTGAACCCGGCCAGGAGGACGCCCGAGCTGACCGGATCGGGCTCAAGAGGCCCTTCCTTTTCACCACCGATAATGCCGTCGATGATGCAAAAGTAACTCCTTTGCTGGGTTTCTCTCATCACGCCATCCTTGCCGGCATAAAACACCGCCCGGTTGAGGTCCATCAACGTCCGCCACAAAGTATCATTGCCGTGCCACATTGCCTCATAGACGTTGTCCTTGAATGGATAGATCTTATGCGTGTTCCAGAGTGCCTTTTTCGCGACGGCGCAAACGAACTTCACGGGCATATAGGGGCTTGACTGTATCTGATCGTGCAGTTGGGTGATGATTCGCTTCCTGAACGAGGGGTTGATGTACTGATCGCCCCCCTCCTGCGGGGAACCGGTGATAAAGTGCGGCAGGCTGTCTTTTAGCGAAGGAATTCCCATAAAATTCTTGAGCGCCAGGGTGACAGCGGTTCTCCTGTGGGTTTTAAGCTTGGGAAGACTGATCACCACATCGCTTGCGAGAAAGGAGTTGGGGAAAAGATATCA
>CAVRZU010000162.1:0-30692 GCA_963725365.1 uncultured delta proteobacterium
ACCGATGCCCCGTCAACAGACACTGCGGATACATGGTAGCCGGTGGCGGGAGTAATGGTGAAGCTCTGGCTTGCCCCCGAATTTACCGAAACCGCGCCGGAAGGCGATATGGAGCCGTTTGCGCCTGCCGTTGCCGTGATTGTATAGGTCGTAGCCGCAAATGTGACCGAGATGGTGTGGGTGGCCGTCACGTTGGAAAACGTATAGCTGGCGACCGCTCCAACCGATGCCCCATCCACGGTCACTCCGGATACCTGGTAGCCGGTAGCGGGAGTAATGGTGAAGCTCTGGCTTGCCCCGGAATTTACCGTGACCGCACCGGAAGGCGATATGGAGCCGTTTGCGCCTGCGCTGGCCGTTATTGTGTATGTAGCAGGAGCTTGAGCCGAAAAACTGGCTGCGATGGTGTGGGTGGCAATGACGTTGGAAAACGTATAGCTGGTGACCGCTCCAACCGAAGCCCCGTCAACAGACACTCCCGATACCGTGTAGCCTGCAGCCGGAGTAATGGTAAAGCTTTGGTTTGCCCCGGAATTTACTGAAACCGCACCGGAAGGCGATATGGAGCCGTTTGCGCCTGCCGTTGCCGTGATCGTATAGCTCGTCGCCGCCGCCGCAAATGTCGCCGCGACGGCGTGGCTGCCGGTGATATTGGATAGCGTATAGCTGGTGACCGCCCCGACAGAGGCCCCATCCACTGTCACTCCGGATACCTGGTAACCTGTAGTGGGAGTAATAGTGAAAGTTTGGCTCGCCCCCTGAGTCTGGAAAAAACTCCCGGACGGAGATATCGATCCGCCCGTTCCGGCAGTCGCAGTGAGCGGTTCGACCACCAGCTCCGGCGAGTAACTACTCTTGTTATTGTTGGCGTCGTAAGCTGCGACGGCAATGTAGTAGGGCGATGAAGACAGACTTGGCAGCGTGGCGGTTGTGGTGTTACCCGCGTTTAAGGTGTTGGTGTAGTTTCCCGTCGATGTGCCATAACCTACAGTGTAGCCCGTCACGGCCGCATCTGTGTCCGCGGTCCATGCGACGGCGGCCTGACCGGAGCAGGCATGTTGTACAAAAAACACTGAAGGCAATATCGCGAGAATGAAGATTAAACTCATGCGAAATCTTAGTGAACTGGTTTTTGTGAATTTAAAATGCTGTGACATACTTACATCCTTAGCCAGTGGCAGCTTTGGAAAGCTTTGGACAGTCCTCAGCCTGAGGACATTGAAGACAAATCCTTCCCGATTCCACCTATTGGCCGCATCTAAGACCACGACCAACGCAAGGGCCGGTTGTTCTTCTCCTGGACTTCCCTAGTTTTGTGTTAGTTGAAGGAATGTTGTGTCAGAAGCATGTAGCAAGGACGATGCCAACTATCATCGAAAAGGACTTTGCGCTGCATTCCTTGCGGTTCAACCACTGGAGGCATTGCCCCGGGTTCCTAGCAGGGCAGGCGTCAGCGTCAACGGACAATTTTGAATTACACAAATGTAAGAAACCCATAAAGTAACTTGAAGCATGTAGGGTCTTGCATACAGTGCCGTAGGCATACTCCCACAATATGGAGGGGGAAATTACCCGAAATACACCCTTTACAGTAGCGGCTATCAAACAATAGCGACTGTCAAACAGTAGCGGCTGTCAAAACTGACTGCAGGTGTCAAATTTTCTGCCCAAAGTGATGGGTTCCGGGTTATCGGATTAACGCCTGTCCGGCTCCCAAACCCAGGCGTCACCTCACCGCAGCCGACTTTCGGCCTGTTGCCCTGCTACCAGGACATCCCTATGATGGATTCTAGGGATTATGTTGATTATTGGATTATCTTGATTATGGGATTAAGAGATTAAAAGATTAAAAGCAAACACAGAAATCGAGGGATTTAGGAATTGCGGAATTAAAAGTAAACTACCAATTCTCACCAAGTCTTTTCCAATTCCTCGATCCCTCATGCCTCCCTCTACAAATTGGCCAGTTGGACCGTGAGGTAGCTTTGCATCTGATCCAACTGGGCCACGGCAGTGTCCATGTTTATAAACTCTTCTTGCATCATTGAGGTCTGCGAGTTGATATTATTCTGCATGTTGGTTACCTGAGTTTCGAGCGCCGTTATATTGGTTTGCAAGCCGGCTTCCTGGGTGGTGACAGTCCCGTTCACCGAGTCGGTAAATCCATTCACAAGGCTATTCATAAGACTCGCGATTCCTCGGGATACGGTGAATGGGGCACTGGCCGGCGCCGTAGTGCCTGTGTAGCTTATTGAAAGGCCGTTAGCCCCGCTGGTGGAGTCATCAAGGGTAAGAACATTGCCCTGGCCGGTGGCATTTTCGCCGTCAATCTGACCGACAATGTTTTGGCCTGTTCCTGGAAGCTGACTGACACTAACGTTATACGTACCGGATTGTGTAGAGCTGCTGTTAGCGACATATTGAAAATTGCTGTCGGTGCTGGAGCCTGAATCCGAAAAAAGAGAGGCCACATCCTGGAAATTCGATGAGAGAGTGCTTTCGAAAGTCGCTGTGTCCAGACTAAGAGTCCCGTTTTGACCTGTTGTTATGCCTGCCTGGGATAGATATTGCAAAGAGCCCGTGCCAACCTGGCTCAATATCGAGGATTCAAGTTGAGATTTTATCGATTCCAGGGCGTTATTGCCGAAAAGAGGTCCACCTGTTGTGTTCGTACTGGAATTGTACGTCATCTGCCCGTTTACGTATGATATGACACCGTTGTAGGCGTTAATCATAGCGTTGACCTCGGTTTCGATACTCTGATCGTCGTGGTTGACACTGACCGTCACGGCCGTATTCGGGTCAGCTCCAAGCAGATTCAGCGTAACGCCCGAGATTGCATTGGTGGCTGTATTGGACGCGCTGGTCATATTCATGCCGTCCACGGTGAATGCGGCATCTGCACCCTGTTGCAGCACATAGCTGTGGACGGTGCCGACCTGTCCGAAAGACCCGAAATTCAGCACTCCGGCATTATTATTGGCACTCAAAAGTGAGGCCTGGAGATTAACGGAGAGCTGGCTGGCGCCGGTTGCGCTGTCTACCACCTGGATGCTTCCGTTTGAACTGACAGAAGCAGTGACGCCGCTGCCAAACGTGGTTTGAATCTGGTTGAGCAGGTCCTGGACCGTCGAATTCTGACCGATATCGAAAACGGTTGGTCCCACGGGTGTCCCACCGTGCCCCGTTCCTGAAATGGTGATCGCGTCTCCGGAGGTCCAGGTGTTGTACCCATAAATGCTTGTGATGTCGGAGGCCGCAGTGATCGGAGTCTTACCATCCGTAGTATTCGCAACACTTCCGGTAACTCCTACGACATCGGCGCGGTTTCCCTGAATCAAGCCCAAGGATTGCAGCACGTTGTTCTGGTCCGTATAGCTGGTCATGCCTGCAATCTGGAGATTATAGGTTGTAGTGGAACCATTGGTTGTGGAGACAACCGAAGCTGGGTTGAGACTAGTATAACCGGCTGTCTGGAATGCCGAATTGATATCACTTGCGATGGTGGTCAGACTGTCGGACAGGTCAAGATTGACCGATACCCCATTTATCGACACATTTCCGGAAAGGCTGCTTATTCCGAGAGTGGCGGCGACCCCCATTGAAGAGCTTGACAAACCGTCGCTTTGGGCCCCTCCGGCCACCTGGTTTTTGAGGACCGTGCCGGTTCCGTTGAACCCCAGGGTCCCGAGCGTGTCCGTTGTCGCAGCATCGAGGAGGCTGATTCCGGAGGCGCCGGTGCTGTCGCTGGTAAGCACAAGCCGATATGTGGTCGGGGTGTCCTGCACTATGGCCGCCGTTACACCCGAGGGCTTAGTGCCCGTATCAAGGTTATTGATGTTAGCCTCCAGATTCTGCAGGCTGTCCGTGGACGCAATCTGAACTTCATGGCCGTTCACCAGGATGGCGCCTGCAATATTGAGCGCGCTGGACTGCGAGGAAAACGATCCGGAGGCCAGTTTCTCGGCTTGAGCCGTATTGTTGATCACCACCTGGTAGCTGCCTATGCCGGCCGTAGAGGACGCGGAGGAGGTAAGCAGCGATGAGGCGCTCGTGCTCGAGTCGGATGTCTCATTGGTGCTGTAAAGGTCCAGGGCCGTGGGGCTCGCCAGAGTGTTCGCAGCCGTCTGCAAAGTGCTGAGCTGGCTCGAAAAGGAACTCCATGCGGCGGCTTCGGTGTTCAAGGTTGTTATTTGATTATTGTACGGCGTCAGGCTCTCTTCACTGACCTGGGTCAGTTGGTTCAGCATGCTCTGCCAGTCAATGCCCGTACCCATGCCTGTAAGGCTCAGGTTACTCGTTTCGGACGACGTGGGTGAAGCCACCATAGGCACTATGGACACTGCGTTCTCCTTTTCTGAAATGAGCTGTGCTCTCTTCAAATCGGCAGAACTAATTCTAAACTGAAGGGAAAAATTGTCCCGAACTGAAGGAAAAAATTGTCCAGCCGCCTGCGGCCCTCAATGCAGAAACTATTTCTGTACGTGAAAGCGATTGAGAAGAACCGTGTGCGATGAAGAAAGCACGTTAGCTTTTCCGCTCATCGACTCGACGACAATCTTTACTACAGCGGTCTTCTCGATGTTCTGATCTTTCATGGCAGGCAACGGCTAATTTGCAGGCACGAACTTTTGCACCATTTTTTCCAGGATTCGCATCTTCTCAATCGGCCCTTCCACGAACTCGGCTCTTCCAAAACAGACGACGCTTTCGTAAATCTGACTGATCCCGCAGCCCTGTTCAAAAATGACCTGGGGTCCGACATCGTCCACCAGAAAGCACACGCGGGAATCGGACCGAAGGGCCTCCATCTTTCGGCCCGCTTGTCCACTATGGAAGTAAATGTTGCCTTCAAAAAACAAGTAGTTCACGGCAACGACATATGGACCATCCTGCGGTCATGACAGCCAATCGGCCCACCGGCATGCGTTTCCAGCAGAAGTTCCATCTCCCGTGGGGTTTTATGGTCCGCTCTTTACGCCGTGGTTCCGTTCTCATGCGTATTCTCCGTGTCAGCCCAATAACTTATTCCGGTTTCAGCTCTGAATATCCCATGCCCCGGGTCCATGCAACTGGAATATCCTAACCTCAGACTCATTTTCTCTATCTGCCGTCTTCTGCCCTATTTTTCACATTCGGGTTGACGAACCCAATTGGTTCAGTATAATCTACACGTACGTTTGAATTCCCGGGTGTTCCTATTCCCCATGCGAGTGAGATGAAATGAAGCGAGTCGATTCCCTTTCGATCCAGCAAACCTGTGATGCAGATTTTGTAAGGCAGGTCGAAGAAGCAAGCGAACAGAAGGTGAGCAAATGTTATCAGTGCGGCAACTGCATGGCCAGTTGCGCATACACCTTCGTCTATGACTATCCGGTCAACCAGATAATGCGTCTTATTCAACTGGGGCAAAAGGAGATCGTGCTTAATTCCCGATCGATCTGGCTTTGCGCAAACTGCCAGGCGTGTACCACCCGCTGCCCCAACAATCTTGATGTTGCGCGTATAATGGAAACCCTGCGCATCATGTCCCGCACGGAAGAGACCGTTACCGAACCCGATATCCGTATATTCTATGATGAGTTCCTTCGATCGGTAAAAACCTTCGGGCGTGTCTTCGAAACCGGACTTCTCCCAGTGTACAACCTCAGGGCGAGCCGGCCGTTCACAGACATGGATCTTGCTCCGAGGGTCCTTAAAAAGGGAAAACTCTCCTTTTTACCCTCCAGAATAAACGGGCGGAAAGAAATCGCCGGGATTTTCGAACGCGCCAAATTGAGGCGTAACCGCCCCGTATCAGAGTGCCACTGACCACTCAAACCCGAAATAAAAGAAGAGAAACCTGGTGAAACGCGTAGCATATTATAAAGGATGTTCCCTCGAGGGGCTGGCCTCCGAGTACGACGTATCGACACGCGCCTTGTGCGAGGCGTTTGGAATCGAGCTTGTCGAAATTCCGGACTGGAACTGTTGCGGTTCCACGCCTGCCCATTCTTATGATCCGATGCTTTCGGCTGCCCTTGCCGGGCGCAACCTGGCCATCGCGGCTCAGCATGGGTGCGAGTTGGTCATGACCCCCTGCCCCGGATGCCTCAAATCGCTCAAGGGAGCGCTGGAGATCCAAGGACATCCGGAAAAGCGCGAGGCTTTTGTGGAATTGACCGGCATGGAAATCGACGATCGCATCCAGGCAGTTTCTTTGCTGCAGTTTATTTATGAACAAATCGGAGTTGAAGGGGTGCAAAAATCCATAAGGCGCCCATTGACCGGACACGTCGTGGTGCCTTACTACGGCTGCCTGCTCACCAGGCCGGCGGCGGCGGCCCGGTTCGATGACCCCGAAAATCCAACATCAATGGACCTGCTGATCCAGGCCACCGGCGCCACGGTTCCGGACTTTCCTTACAAAACCGAGTGCTGCGGGGCCACCTACGGCGTTACCCGCAACGATATAGTCGGCAAGCTTAGCGGGCGAATTCTGGATATGGCGGCCCGCCTCGGCGCCGAAGCAGTAGCGGTGGCCTGTCCTTTGTGCCAGCAGAACCTCGATCTGCGCCAGGAACAGGTAAACAGCTACAACAAGCGCACTTTCGATCTTTGCGTCGTGTACATTCCACAGTTGATAGGGCTTGCCCTGGGGATCGAACCGAAACTGCTGGGCATGGATAAATTATTCGTAAACCCTGGCCGCCTGCTCCAGGATCTCGAGGGATAACATATGCGTATCGGCGTGTTCGTTTGTAAATGTGGAACCAATATAGCCGGGACGGTGGATACCGAAGCGGTGGCGGCGGAGGCCCTCACCTTTGCCGATGTCGTCTATGCCACAAGCTATATGTACACGTGCTCAGAGCCCGGCCAGCAGGAGATCCAGCGGGCCATCAGCGAGCATAAACTTCAAGGCGTTGTCGTTGCGGCGTGCTCACCCAGAATGCATGAACCCACTTTCCGCCGCGCTGTGGAAAAGGCGGGCCTCAACCGGTACATGTTCGAGATGGCCAATATCCGCGAACACGTTTCGTGGATCGGAACCGACCGTGTGGCCAACACCGGCAAGGCGGCAGATCTGGTTCGCATGGCTGTGGCCAAGCTGCGTTTCAATCAGCCGCTCTTTTCATCCAGGATGCCGGTCAACAAGCGAGTTCTGGTTATAGGGGGCGGAGTAGCAGGCATTCAGGCGGCCCTGGACTGCGCCGAAGGCGGCCTCGATGTTGTAATGGTCGAGAAGCGGACTTCGATCGGCGGCAAGATGGCGCAACTCGATAAGACTTTTCCCACTATTGACTGTTCGTCCTGTATCCTTGGCCCAAAAATGGTGGATGTTTCACAAAAGGAAAACATCACTCTGTACGCTGCCAGCGAGATCGAAGCCATAAATGGATACATCGGCAACTTCAGTGTCCAAATCAGAAAAAGGCGACCTATGTCGATTGGGAAGCATGCACCGGCTGCGGCCTTTGCATGGAGAAATGCCCCGGAAAGGCGCCTGACGCTTTCAACGTGGGTCTTGGCGCAACCAAAGCCATCAATATCCCTTTCCCTCAGGCCATCCCGAGGAAAGCCGCCATTGACCCGAAGCATTGCCGTCAATTCACCAGGGGCAAATGCGGGGTCTGCAAGAAACTGTGCCCAGTGAGCGCAATCGACTTCGATATGCAGGATTCAATCGTTACAGAGGAAGTGGGGGCAATCGTCGTGGCGACGGGCTACGATCTTTTCGACCACTCGGTTTATGGCGAGTATGGCGCGGGGCGTTACCCGGACGTTATTTCCGGCCTTCAGTACGAGCGCATCCTGAGCGCCTCGGGGCCGTATGGGGGCCACATCCGCCGCCCATCGGACGGCAGGGAGCCCAAGGACATAGTCTTTATCGCCTGCGTTGGCTCGCGCGACCCGTCGGTTGACCGTCCTTACTGTTCAGGGGTCTGCTGCATGTACATCGCCAAACAGGCGATTCTGACACGCGACCACCTGCCCGATTCCAACTCTTATGTTTTTTATATGGATATCCGGGCCCCCGGCAAAAACTATGATGAGTTCGTTCGCCGGGCACAGGAAGAGTACGCGGTGCAATACATTCGTGGCCGGGTGGGCAAAATTTATCCGCGCGGGGACAAAATGGTCGTACAGGGCGCCGACACGCTGCTGGGAGTTCAGGTGGAGGTGGAAGCGGACCTGGTGGTTCTGGCCACAGGGGTCGAGGCTTCCGCAGGGGCGGGGGCGCTGGCCGAAAAACTTCGCATCTCCTACGACCAGTATGGCTTTTACATGGAAAGCCACCCAAAGCTGCGCCCTGTTGAAACCAATACCGCCGGAGTTTACCTGGCCGGCGCATGCCAGGGACCCAAAGACATTCCAGCTTCCGTAGCGCAGGGAAGTGCAGCGGCTTCCAAGGTGCAGGCCCTTTTTTCCCGCGATACAATCGAAACCAACCCCCAGGTTGCCCTGGTCAACGAAAGAAACTGCGTGGCCTGCGGAAAGTGTATTGAGGTTTGCCCCTTCGGCGCAATTAGGTTCAAGGAACTAAGGGGCGGTATCCAGAAGGCGGAAGTGCTGCCTTCTGTCTGTCAGGGCTGCGGCCTGTGCAATGCAACCTGTCCGCCCAAAGCGATACAGTTGCAGCACTCGACCGACAACCAAATCCTTGCTGCAGTCAACGAGCTCTGCGCCTGAAAAAGATGTTCAGGCAGGATTAACAGGATTAAAAGGACCGATGATCAAAATAGTTGGTTTTCTATGTAACTGGTGTTCATACGGCGGCGCTGATACGGCCGGCGTGTGCCGCTTCAAACAGCCTACGGACCTGCGAATAGTGCGCATTCCCTGCACTGGACGCATGGACCCCCTGTTTGTCGCAAAACCGCTCATATACGGCGTGGACGGCGTACTCGTCTCCGGCTGCCACCCGAAAGATTGCCACTATGCCGTCGGAAACCTCCACGCACGCCGCCGTCTCGAGGTGCTAAAGCAATTCCTGCCTTTCATGGGAATAGATGCGCGAAGGTTTCACTATACCTGGGTATCGGCTGCCGAGGGTCAGCGCTGGCAGAAGGTGGTGACCGAATTTACAGAACAGATTCATAACTTGGGTCCTAATTCAGGAGTTGGTCTTGAACGAATTGCATAAGTTGGTGGAAGAAGCTCTGCCTGAACTGGACATGATGATCGGCTGGGCGGAAAGCTCCGACCCGCTTCGCACGACCCCTGTTTTCATCAATGATGCCGAATCGATACCGAGGCTTATCTGGAGCCCGTTTTGCGCTCAGAACCTTACGGGTTACCTGGTCAAGCCTCCCGCTCCGCAACCTGCGGATAAAGATAAGAAGATAGGAATATGCGTAAAAGGCTGTGACAGCCGGTCGCTGGTGGCGCTCATCCAGGAAAAGTTCGTGGCCCGCGAAAGACTGCACATCTTCGGCATTGCCTGCCGTGGAACCGTGGATTGGCGCCGGGTCATGCGGCAAGTGCCGCGCTCGAATGTGAGTTCGGCCAGGGTGGAGGACAACTTCCTGCTCCTCGAGGATTCGGATGGGATCCATAAACTCAAGCTGGAAGACGTTCTTGCCCGCAAGTGCCTCCGATGCCGCTATCCGAATCCCGTCATCTGCGACACGATGATCGGCGAGCCGGCTGTGCCGCGCATCAGCCCGGAGGACGCCTACAGGGACGTAGAGGCAGTCGATCAAAAGTCATTGGAAGAAAGGCTCGCTTTCTGGCAATCGGATCTGGATCGGTGTATGCGCTGCTATGCCTGCCGAAATGCTTGTCCTCTGTGCGTTTGCCAGGACCAGTGCATCGCGGAGACTCGAGAACCGAGGTGGCTGACACAACGCACTGGAATTCGAGAAAAATTCTTGTTCCACATGATTCATGCGATGCATCTTGCCGGCAGATGCACTGAATGCGGAGAATGCGAACGGGTCTGTCCCATGGAAATCCCCGTGACCCTGATAAAAGAAAAGCTCAATAAAATCATCAGCGATAAGTTGGGCTATACGGCGGGTCTCGATCCGAACGCAGTCCCGCCAATGCTGACTTTTGACCCGGGCGAAACAGGCGTTTAACACAAGGCAAAAGTCGAACAAGACAAAAGTGACCTATCACGGAGTAAGCATGGCTGGGAAAATATTCATTGCGCTGGACCGCTTGCGCTCGACACTCGACAAGCTCTGTTCCAAGATCGATCTGTTGGCGCCGGCATCATCGCAAGGCGACAAAACAGGTCCAACCGCTTTTATGCCTTACCGCTCAGGTGTAGTCCCGGTACTGGACAGGCAGACCACATTGCCGCTGAAGAAAATCCTTCTTCCGCAGGCCGAAACACTGTTGCGATACGAGTACTGCAAAGATCCGCAGGATCCGCTGAAGGCCGCTCTCAGTTTGGACGATCGGTCCGAAGTCCGCCCTACCCTTGTGTTCGGCGCCCGCCCCTGTGATCTCAAAGCCCTGTCCACTTTCGACAGGGTATTCACAAGCGGCCCTTATATGGACCCGTACTATATCGAGCGGCGCAAGAACACTCTTTTTGCCACCCTGGTATGCCGCGAGGCGGACAGAGCCTGCTTTTGTTCTTCAGTGGGCTCCGGGCCGGCGGACATGGAGGGGAGCGATTTCAGGATAACGGGGATTGAAGGCGGCTTCATCGTGGAGAACCTGACTGAAAAAGCCCCGGACCTCTTTGACTCCCTCGGGGACCCCCCCACTCAGGACCAGCAGTCCGAAGCCGGCAGGACCATCGAGGATGTCTCGCAGTATCGGATAGGGGCACTTGACCTGCGCGGAAATGAAGAGGCCTTCCGCAAACGTTTCGAAGATAATGAGTACTGGCAGAAAATGGCCGCCCAGTGCCTCAGTTGCGGTATCTGTACGTTCGTTTGCCCGTCCTGCTATTGCTTCACGATAACCGACGAATCCGACAACCTTCGGGGGGAGCGTTTACGGTCCTGGGATTCGTGCATGTTTTATCACTACACTTTGGAAGCCAGCGGCCATAACCCCCGTCCTACCAAACTGAACCGTTACCGCAACCGCGTGGGGCACAAGTTCAGCTACATTCCCGAAAAATACGACGGCCTCCTGGGATGCTCTGGTTGTGGCCGATGTATCAGGAGCTGCCCGGTGTCCATAGATATTCGCCAGGCGGCAGGGCAATTGAAGGAGAATGTCTGTGACCGACAATAAGTCTCTAAATAACCCGTATCTGCCCGATCTGGCGACCGTTCAGGAAGTCATTGATGAGACCGCCAACATTCGCACTCTGCGAGTCACTCTGGACGATAAGGAGAAGATGGCCGCCTTTAATTTCCGTCCCGGCCAGGTCGGCCAGATTTCCGTATTCGGCACGGGCGAATCGACCTTCGTCATCAATTCGCCCCCCACCCGCAGGGATTACTTGCAGTTCAGTGTGATGAGGGTTGGCGAAATCACCCAGCGTATCCACCAGTTGAACGCCGGAGATCGGATCGGACTGCGCGCCCCGCTCGGCAACGGCTTCCAGTACGAAGACATGAAAGGCCGTGACATTCTGTTCATCGGGGGCGGCATCGGGATGGCGCCTCTTCGCACCCTTCTTCTATACATGATCGACAACCGTGCCGATTATGGCGACATCACTGCCATTTACGGCGCCCGCTCACCAAAGGATCTTTGCTATACTTATGAATTCGAGGCCTGGAAGACCGGCGGCGTCAACCTGGTCCTGACCGTTGACAGTGAGTTTCCAGGCTGGAAAGAGCGTGTAGGCTTCGTTCCCACCATTCTCAGCCAGGAAGCGCCATCCCCGCTCAATCGCATTGCGATCTGTCTGCGGCCCTCCTATCATGATAAAATTCGTTTTGTTCGGGCTCAAGGAACTGGGCTTCGAAGATCGGCAGATCATCACAACCCTGGAAAAACGGATGAAGTGCGGCATAGGCATTTGCGGCCAATGCAATGTGGGGTCCAAGTATGTGTGCGTGGATGGACCAGTTTTCAATTACGAGCAAATCAAAGGGATGTGTCAGGAATTATAGATCTGTTTAATTTTGAAACACAAATGTTCAATATTGAATGAGAAGTACATAATTGTTCATATTATTGATGCTTTTCTGAAACTAACTCACGCCAAAACCGGCAAAGTGAATTTGTTTACGTCCT
The DNA here is from genome assembly GCA_963725365.1 of uncultured delta proteobacterium. Taxonomy (GTDB): domain Bacteria; phylum Desulfobacterota; class Syntrophobacteria; order Syntrophobacterales; family Syntrophobacteraceae; genus SbD1. The sequence continues at coordinate 12,136 of CAVRZU010000162.1, forward strand.
CCTATAACCGCTCTCTGCTTACCTCTCACCTTTAAATCTTATTTCTGTTCAACTGCCGGATACTCATTTCTCATTGATTTTGGCATGAATGTTGAGTCAGGTATTCCCAACTATGGAAAAAAGAATACGAGAAACAGAACTCAACGTCATATTCGAAACCTGCCGGGTCATCGGGCAGGCCCTCAAGCTCGACCAGGCCCTGGACACTATCCTTGCGATCCTTTCGTCTTCTCTTGCCATGAAGCGCGCAACGGTCACTCTCAAGGATGAAGAGACCGGTTATCTTGTCATCCGGGCGTCTCACGGGCTCACGCAGGCGGAAAGAAAGCGTGGTGTCTATCGCGAGGACGAGGGAATAACCGGGTTGATCTTCCGGACCGCCCAGGCATATATAGTGCCGGATATAAGCAAAGAGCCCCTCTTTTTGAACAAGACGCGCTCCAGGCACATTCAGAAAGAATCGATCAGCTTCCTCGGCGTGCCCATCCTGCTGCACGGCAAACCCATAGGGGTCCTCAATGTAGACAGGCTTTTCGGAGATGAAGTTCCTTTCGATGAAGACATACGGCTGCTGTCGATTATTGCGACCCTGATAGCCCAATTTGTAAGCCTGAATCTCCAGGTCAGGCTACGGGAAATGAAGCTTCTGCTCGACTGTTCTCATCCTGGCAAAAGCGGTTCTGATACCAGGGACCGTGTCTTTATGGTCGGCAAGAGCCCGTCCATGGAGGTGGTGCAGCACCAGATGGAAAAGGTTGCCCCGAGCAAGGCGTCGGTTCTTCTGCTCGGAGAGTCCGGAACGGGCAAAACGCTGGTTGCAAAAATACTGCATGAACTCAGCACCAGGTCCGGGTCCCCGTTTGTGAAAATCAATTGCGCCTCCCTCCCCGAGAACCTGCTTGAGTCGGAACTTTTCGGCTATGAAAAGGGGGCTTTTACGGGGGCGGTAAGATCGAAGGCGGGAAGGGTCGAAGAGGCCGATGGCGGCACCATTTTTCTTGATGAGGTAGGCGAACTGACTCTGCCGCTTCAGGCGAAACTGCTCAGGTTCCTGCAGGAAAAAGAGTTCGAGAGGCTGGGCAGCGCGGCTACCAGGAAAGTGGACGTACGCGTCCTGGCGGCCACTAACAGGGACCTTGCGGCAGCGGTGGCCGAAGGATCGTTTCGAGAGGACCTCTTTTACAGATTGAACGTCTTTCCCATTAATGTTCCGCCCCTGAGGGAACGAAAGGAAGACATCCCCGACCTGCTTCGCCATTTCGCCGGAAAGATATCTCAGGAGTATGGCCGCAATATCGCAATCTCCAGGCAGGCGATGTCCATACTGACACAATACGACTGGCCCGGCAACGTGCGCGAGATGGAAAACCTGATCGAGCGGTTGGTAATAATGGCCGACGGGATGAGATCGATATGAACCTGCTGCCTTCATACTTGAGCGAGCAGGGCGGGGATAACGGCACAGAACAGCCCCTTTCGCGAATCGAGGAGATCGAACGCAAAGAAATTCTAATGGCGCTTGAACGGAACAAATGGAATCAGACGCGCACTGCAAAAGAACTTGGAATTACACTGAGACAGATTTCCTACAGGGTCAAAAAATTCGGATTGGATAAACTGGTGGAAAATTACAGGAGAGGGGCCTGAGGTGCACCTGCAAGGTATCTACGATCCACCGGCGCCGAACCTGCTCCGTGACTTTTTCCCTTATAGCGAACCTCCCCGGATCAGGTTCGGGGACCGGCAGATTATACCTTCACCCGCACTGGAAATGTTCATCACCGATTCAACCTTCCGTGAAGGGCGCCAGGCCAGGCTCCCTTTCGCACCGGGTGAGGCTGTCGAGCTCTTTGACAGGCTTCACAACCTTTCAGGTCCGGAGGGCGTGATCAGGCAAACCGAATTTTTTCTATACACCCGCCGGGACAGGGAACTGATGGATCTGTGCCGTTCAAGGGACTACCGGTTTCCCGAGATTACGGGATGGATTCGCGCATCCGAAGAAGAGATAGGACTGGCGGTCGATGCGGGGCTCAAGGAGACCGGGATCCTGACTTCCGCCTCGGATTACCACATTTATCTAAAGCTTGGCTCGACCCGAAAAAATGCAGCCGAGCGATACCTGAGGGTGGTGCGCCTTGCCCTTGAAAAGGGTATAGTTCCCCGGTGCGCGTTTGAAGATATCACCAGGTCGGACGTATACGGCTTTGGCATCCCGTTTGCCGTTGAGCTTATGAAGCTTCGCGAACAGAGCGGAATAGACGTCAAGATAAGACTTTCCGACACCCTCGGACTGGGAGTTACATATCCCGGCGCAGCCCTTCCCAGGGGGGTGCCGGCGCTGGTGAGAGCATTCATTGAAGATGCGGGAGTACCGGAGCATCTGCTTGAATGGCATGGACACAACGATTTTCATCATGCCCTGGTAAACGCGTCGAGCGCATGGCTATACGGTTGCGGTGGAGTCTCCGGGGCCTTGCGGGGTTTGGGCGAAAGAACGGGAACTGCGTCAATTGAGGCGCTGCTGGTCGAGCGCTCGGCCCTGGAAGGGCTTTATGAGAAGAAAGGGAATTTTAGATTTTAGATTTGACTGGCAAGTCCTAAACGGAAGTTCCGCGATTTTGAATTAACAATCTAAAATCTAAAATTGTTTTTCTCGCTCCTCCACTTCACCCTTGCCATCGCAGGCCGGGCACTTCATTTCCTTTTTGCCCCTGCACACGGAACATTTTTCCTTAGCCTGCCCGGAAAGCCAGGGCGGGGTGGCGTTTCCCTGTTTGCACGTGATACAATAAATCACCCTCCTGCCCTCGCACATGGCACACTGCATAGCCCAGCCTTTTTCCAATAACTGCAATCTTCACACGATCGATTGATCGCCTCGCCTGTTATCCCTATCATAGCAAGCCGGGTTTAAATCGTCATCCTGGTTCATGAGCGGCAATTGCAAGAGTTCACCATAGCAGGGACACCGTGAAACCATGACAAGGCGGCGCCAATCATCCCGGATTTTTCTTGCCGCCGCCTAAGGTTTGAGTGGCGATCCCGGCCGGTGGTCCCACCGCCCTGCTGTCCAACAGCAAGGTCACCGGGCCGTCGTTTACCAAAAACACTTTCATCATTGCCTGAAAACGCCCGGTATAAACTTTCGGGGTATATTTGCGAAGCTCTGCAATGTAGAATTCGTAGAGGGCCTCGGCCAGGTCCGGCCTGGCCGCCGAGGCGTAGGAAGGCCGCCTTCCTTTGCGGCAATCGCCGTAAAGAGTGAACTGCGATACGACGAGGGCCTCTCCTTCGATCTCCAGAACAGACCGGTTCATCTTGTCCGCTTCATCCGGAAATATTCGAAGATAAGCTGTTTTCTCGGCAAGATAGCTTGCGTCTTTTTCAGAGTCTTCACTGCCTACCCCCAGCAGGATCAAAATACCCCTGCCGATCCTCGCGATTTCAATGCCGTTTATTGTTACGCCCGCCTCAAGGACGCGCTGGATTACCGCTCTCATTTCACAAACTTCATTTATAATAATTGAACAGCTCGGCGAAATTGATACCGCCGGGTCCCTGGTTGCTGTACTCCCGATATATTTTCTCACTGCCGTCTTCGAGGTGCTGGGAGCGGATGCCGTGGCGTATGGAGAGCGTGGCTTCGATAAAGGCTGCAAGCTTGTCGCAGGCACGGATTACTTCGCCGTCAACCGGAGAGTAGAGGTCCTTGTTATAGCTTTCCATCTGCTGACCGGAAATGTCATTTTTGATTATGCCGTTTTCAATTATCCTGTTTGAAAACTCATCCTGGATAAAATAGACCAGTTCGTCGCGAATCGAGGACGGAAGCAGAGGCAGTATTCGCTCATCAAACTGCATTCTTTCGTATTCTTTTATTATTTCGTCCAATCCCTCGACCGAAGTTTTCACAGGCGATACGATGTCGCGGGTCAGCACCTCGGGCAGGTCGTGGAAAAGTCCGCTGAAAAAATTATTATAGTTGCGCTTTTTGCAAGCGCCCATTTCAACGGAACAAAAATAGGACATCATGGCCACTATCAACATGTGCCCCAGCACCGAGGTCTTGGGCACTCGGGGCGAATGCGCCCACCTTTGCTGGAACCGAAGCTGCGCGCAAAGATCTATAAAGCCGAAGGATTTTTTTCGAAGCGAAATTTTCTGCACGCCGATAAGATCATAATGGTCTTCTATCTGGTTTTCGATTTCTTCCTTGGTTTTATCGATCCCGTAGACGAACGGGGCCGTGTTGTAAATTATCTGGAATTCCCAGTTAGTCGCAAGATAATGGGCGGCCTTCAGTATCCTTTTTTCGAACCGGGCATAGTTGGGGTCAAAAAGGTAGTTTTTGAAATTGTCTGCGAAATTTCCTCCCAGGCTCTTGATATCTTCATCCATCTTCTGGAGCACCAGGGTATTGATCTCCCGCCCTTTTCTGCTCATCAGCTTATGAAAAACCGGGGCCTTGATGTCGGTCAGAATCACCCGGGGAAAGAATTCGAAAATCCCGCCCTCTATCAGCTTGAGCCAGTCAATCGGGGCCTGCCTTTCGGATTCTTCTAGTTTTCCGAGCACGTAGGCAAGAATCATTTTGTGAGCCTGCTTGTCCAGTTCGGTAAACTCGACCGGACGAACGTGATCGTTCCAACGCTGAATGCTTGCCGCCTCATAAATCTTGTCAAGAAGACCTTTTGTGATCATACGTTTCCTTTAAGGGGTTGGCGTAGGCATTCTATATCATTCAATCGAGAGGAGCGGGACCTTTTTTCGGACTTTCATCTTTTATGGATTATTCTTGGATTTGCGGTATATTTATGGTTTAAGTTTTGTCTTGCCGCCGCCGAAGGCAGCGGCCAACCTGGTTGGCGGTCCCACCGCCACACCGCCCTGGAGAAACGTTTGAAACTGAGAAAAAGCGGCATTCTGCTGCATTTTACATCCCTGCCTTCCCAATTCGGTATAGGAGATTTGGGGAGGGGGGCTTACGATTTTGTCGATTTTCTTGCAGATTCCAGCCAGACCCTTTGGCAGGTGCTGCCTTTCAATCCATCTTCTCAAGCCTGTGGAAACTCACCCTACTGCAGTTTCTCAGCCTTTGCGGCAAACCCGCTCCTGATTGCCCCGGACCTTTTGGTCAAGGAAGGCTACATTTCCTGGAACGATCTTGGCTTCGCCCCTGTCTTCGATTCGACCAAAGTTGAATACGAGAAGGCAGCGGCATTTAAGAGCCGCGTCCTGGAAATAGCTTATGAAAAATTCAGGCAAATGCCCGATGAAGGATGCAGGTATCAAAATTTTGTAAATGCCAACGCACACTGGCTGGAGGACTACGCCCTTTTCATCGGCCTCAAGGAGAACTTCTCGGGGGCCCCCTGGAATGAATGGCCCGTCGAGATCAGGGACCGGACACAACCTGCCGTGAACGAGTGGACTCAAAGGCTGGCAGTCAGGATAGAGCGGGAAAAATTCAGCCAGTTTCTTTTTTTTCAACAATGGTCGGCCCTTAAGAGCTACTGCAATCAAAAGCAAATCCAGTTGATAGGCGATATCCCGATCTACGTGAGTTACGACAGCTCCGATGTCTGGAAAAACCCGGAGTACTTCAAGCTCGACGGCGATAAAAAGCCTCTTTTCGTTGCCGGCGTGCCCCCAGACTATTTCAGCGAAACCGGGCAGTTGTGGGGCAATCCGGTCTACTGCTGGGACAAGCTCAGGGAAAGCTCCTATTCATGGTGGATCAGCCGAATGGAGCACAATCTAAAATATCTCGACATGGTTCGGCTCGATCACTTCCGGGGATTCGTCGCCTACTGGGAAGTGCCGGCCAGCGAAAAAACAGCCATAAACGGAAAATGGGTAAAAGTTCCGGCCCTGGAATTCTTCAATACTTTACTCAGGCGCATTCCATCGCTGCCGATAATTGCCGAAGACCTCGGTGTTATCACCTCCGATGTAAGGGAAATTATGAACATGCATGGGTTCCCGGGAATGAAGCCCCTGCTTTTTGCATTTGGAGACGATCTGGCGGCAAATCCTTACATTCTCCATAACCACGTGGAAAACTGCGTCGTCTACACAGGCACCCACGACAACAACACCGTAAAGGGCTGGTTTGAGCACGATGCCGGCCAGAGGGAAAAGGAGAACCTGCTCGCATACTTCGGCCGCGAACTCGACGAAAACAGTATAACCGGGCAACTGGTGCGCACTGCCATGATGTCGGTCGCCTCAATAGCGATAATACCGATGCAGGATATTCTCGAACTCGGGGCCGAAGCGCGCATGAACACGCCCTCGGTCACACACGGCAACTGGGCATGGAGACTCACCGCAAACCAGTTGACAGCCGATCTTTCTCAAAAGATATCGAACTTGACCAGGGCTTACGGAAGAAGGTAAGAGGTGAGATCAATTAGTAATTACGAATTACAGGTGCAGCGGGAGGGCATAAAGCCCTCCTCTGCAAAAGAACCGCGTGGAGGTACAAGGGGGGCTGGGTCTATCCCATAAGCGCTCAAATAAGGCGCCTGTTTGAGCACAGATGGGGCCGATCCCCGTGAGCGTGCCATGAGGACGCACAGATCTGTTGCGTCACCACGTACGCATCACGCGGTCCGTCCCCGTTTTTCTGCGTAGGTTTTTCCTTTTACCAGCTCATCTGAGCGGGTTGCCAGTCCTGATAGGGCACGTGAATTTTGGCATGCAATTCTTCGAGGCGCCCGCTGTCTGCAAGGGACTTCAGGGACGCAGAGATTATCTTGTCGGCTTCATCGCCCTTCTCTCCTTTTTGAACGAGGACGACGTCGTCGTATACTGTATAGTACTCCCTGTGAATATCCTTCAGTTTAAGATTCTTCAGTACAAAGTCAGCTTCTTCCTGTGCGTGAATGCACGCATCAATCCGCTTTTTGTCAACCTTTTCCATCATCTGGTCCAAGCTCGTTTCACCTTCCACAGGAAAGTCGGAAAAACTTTCAAGTCCCCTCATCACACTTATTTTGTAAGGAAATGGTTTTTGGGACATGGCCTTTTCGATCATCTCTTTGGTGATGGGGTTGTCCTTGTGCGAGTAAATCACAAAATAGACCTTTCCCATAGGGACGGATGCATACCGGAAGGGCAGTTTCTCTTCAGGGACAATGGGATTTCGAAGCATGGGGATATGAAAATCGGCCTTTCCCGTTACCACGTTGTCAATGGACCTGCCAAAAGGAAAGACTTCTATTTTAAACTTGCCTTCGGGGTATGTGTCATTCATCGCCTTTATCAGATCAATGAATACGCCTTTATCCGGCGATTCAGAAATATTGGGCAGGAGGGCTACGCTCGCGACCAGGTCTTTGCACGCGGCGGGACTTGCCATGAGCAGAATCACAGATAGCATCACGCACAGTGGAATAAGTATTCCGTTGTTGACAAAGTTTTTCATAATAATTCTCCTCTTTTGCTTCGATAATTAGTTGTTGCAGCAGGGAGGAATGCAGGTGTTAAAGGTCTCCCTTCTGCATGGTCCATATTGACTTGCCGGGGCCTTGCTGCTCCGTTGTCTGTCCCCATGCGAGCATCAACCATTCTGCCGTTGCCGCCGCCAGACCCGACTCTGCCCCCAATGATATGGACCAGATCGGTGACAAATGACTTCATCTGTCCTGCCAGGGCGTTCATTTCTTTTGAAGCTGAAGCCGTATCCTCTGATTCCGATACCGATTGCTGGATTATCCTGTCCATATCGGCCGTGGCCTTATTGATCTGCTCGATGCCCAATGCCTGCTCGTTTGAGGCTTCTGCAATTTCCGTTATGAGGTCGCCGACCTTCTGCGAAATGGCCATATTCTCCTTGAATGCCGTTTGAGTAGACTGGGTGAGTGAGTTTCCTTTGCGAACCGTATTGATTGTGCCTTCTATCAGACCGGCAGTATCCTTTGCCGCCTCAGCAGCCCGCATGGCAAGGTTCCTTACCTCGTCAGCCACCACGGCGAATCCGGCGCCTGCCTCACCGGCCCGCGCAGCTTCAACCGCCGCGTTCAGAGCCAGCAGATTCGTTTGGAAGGCAATTTCATCAATGGTCTTGATGATCTTGTTGGTTTGTTCGCTAGATTTCGTAATATCTTCAATTGCCTGGATCATGTCACCGAGATGCCTGTCAACCTTCTCCAGGATGTTGGAGGCCTCTTTCATCATTTGTCTTGCTTTGTTCATGTTTTCAGCGTTCAGCTTGGAAGTAGCCGACATCTGCTCCAAAGAGGAGGAGGTCTCTTCTATAGCAGCCGCATGAGATGCCGAATTACCGGCCATTGAACTGCTGGCTTCCGAGAGAAGATCAGATGCCGAAGAGACTCGATATGAGCTATCAGTAAGACCATTTGCTATATTACTAACCGGCTTGATAATGATTCTTCGTACGCTTATGGTGAGTCCCATTAAAAGGACAGCATTAAGGATCGTAAAAGCTATACATGAATGAATTAGATTCGATTTCAAATCTTGTAACACAAATTTGGATGTGAGAAAGACCTCCACTGAACCAAGCTTCTCTGTACCTCTTATGATATCTGTTCGTTTGCTGATATAATCCCCTTCGATCTTTTCCTGGATCAAAGCAGGATCCCAATTCGAATCCCGTTTTACTCCTTTGAGGACTGTATCGCCGTTGCCTTCGCGGACGAGTACTGCAAACAGGTCCTTTGCCGTCATTTCGGACTTGATGAGGTCCTCTATTGTCTTCTTGTCGATATTCCAGAGTGGATCGACGAGGGCCTTTGCCAATCGCGTCGATCGCCCCTCAACGCGATCTCGTATATCGCCCATCATTATTTTCTTTCGGGCCACATAGTCAAAAGCGGTATATCCTGAAAGGACTAACGTGGTTATGACAACAATGATCATGCCTAGCCGAACCTGAACGCTTCCCCTAATCATTTTTTCTCCTTTTCTGTATGGCGCTCCGGATCAAGTCCGGGCCAGGCTTCATGCCCTATCGGTCCAATCCGGCAAACCAGGCAATCACTTGAGCACAGTAGTTCTGTTCATTCCTAATCATGCCGATAGCTTCCTTGGGACACAAGAAGTTGTCCAGGCAGAATACCCTCAGTTGCATGCAAGTCATTTTGCTATTTGGTATTAAATCGTCATGGCGGAAGAAAGACATGATGATGATAAATTGCTGACCAAACAGTGAATACTGCTCACCGAAAATCAATAGAGTGCAGACAGGAAGGGGCTTCGCAGTAGGCAAAACTTGGGTGAATGATTAATTGGTGAATCGGTTGATGCTTCTGCAACTGAGACCGCAATGATTATTGTTTTTTTATAGGCTGCTATGGAAATAGCTAGGCAGACAAAAGTTCACATCTTCTAATCGAAGAAGGGAAAGAAACCCATGGCAAAGATCCTGGAATGCGCAAAGGTAGACCCGTCGAGTGGGTGTCAACACGTCGTACGAGGCGAGACGGAAAATGAGTTACTCCAGAAAGTGGCTGAGCACGCCAAGGAACACGGCATCCGCGAAGTGACGCCGGAATTGATGGAGCGCGTCAAAGCGAACATTCGCGACGCATAAGTACTAGGGACATCTATTCACCACTGAGACACAGAGGGCACGCCACTTTCGGCCTTGCGCGCCTGGCGCGCGAGGCCGAAATCCCGTGGGAGTGCGGAGGGCACAGCTCCCCGCACTTTGAGGGTTTACCGGCTCCAGACCAGGGACTGAGCGGCGGCTTGGGCCAGTTGGATGAACCAGTAGGGGAAAAAGCCGCCCAAGACGATCACCAGGGTGGATGTGCCGGCGAGCAGTTTCTTGGGGAAAGAAACGATGAGAGGCGGCAGCGGTTGGGCGGGTTCGAGCAGGTAGGCGGCTTTGATCACCAGCAGGTAATAGTAGAGCGATATAACCACGTTTATCATTGCGATTATCACCAGCGCCACGTAGCCTTTTTGGACAGCGGCCGCGAAGACCAGGAATTTTCCTGTAAATCCTATAGTCGGAGGTATGCCGGCAAGGCTGAAAAGGGATACCATAAGGGCCAGGGCCATAATTGGAGAGCGGTGGTGAAGGCCGGCCAGTTCTTTTATCTGGAGGTTACGTCCGTCGGCAGCCAGTTCGACCACCACCATGAAAGCGGTAAATTTCATCACAAGAAGGGCAAGGGCATAAAAAATTGTGCCTGAGTATCCCGAGGGGCTCAAAACAAGTATCCCCAGGAGCACATAGCCGGAATGGGCTATCGTCGAAAACGCCAGCAGCCTCTTAATGTCTTTTTGCACAATCGCCGCCAGATTTCCCAGGGTCATGGAAACAACCGAAAGGATCACCAGTGCGTGAACGAGATAGGGGCTGCCCTGGCCCGCAAAGGCCGTCACCCTCAGGATAACGGCAATGGCGGCCACTTTGGAGGCTGTAGCGATATATGCCGCGACCTGGTTTGAAGCCCCCTGATAGGTGTCTGCGACCCAAAAGTGAAAAGGAAATACCGCCAGTTTGAAGAAAAACCCGCCCAGGGTGAACAGAAGGCCGATTATTACGCCCGGCCTGTTGATTATCCCCGGCAATTCCCCGGCCATAACAGGAAGGGAGGCTGTCCCGGATGTGGAATATAGAAGCGCCATTCCGAAAAGCATCAATGCTGAAGCGAACGTGCCCACAAGAAAATATTTTAATCCCGCTTCCAGCCCGAAGTTTTCCCTGTTCCTGAGGGCTACCAGGACGTATAGCGAATAACTCGAAAGCTCCAGCGAAAGGTAAATGGAGAGAAGGTGGTCGGCGCTGACCAGCAGCATCAGCGAAAGTGTGCAGGTAAAAAGCAGGAAGTAGAATTCGTTATGGCGGCGTTCCCGTATATCGGTTAAGTCTCCACACAGGCAAACGATCAGAAAGAGCCCCAGCGCGATGAACACCTTGAAGACCTGAGAAAAAACATCCACGCTATAAGCCCTGATAAAAAGCCAGCCGTGCATGCCGACCGTGACCAGGCAAACCAATATTCCAATGGAAGCCAGGAAAAGAGCAGTCAGATGTTTTCGTCCAGTTTTTGGATTGGCTTCTGCAAAAAAAGAGAGCAGCAGGAACCACAGGCTTGCAGCAAAGAAGAATATCTCGGGACTTGCGATTATCCAATTCATCTTAGCAATCCACTCATGAAGGGAACCGATGCGGTCCGGATTACATCGAAAAGCAGCGCGGGGTAGAGTCCCAGGATCAGCAGGACCGCCGCGAGTATTATCCGGGGAGTTCCGAGCCAGAGGGACATATCGGGCAGTTTAGAATAGCGCACGTTCTCAGGACCGTAAAAGGTCAGTTGCACGACGCGAAGCATAAAAAGAGCGGTCACAACCAGGGCGATCACGGCTACTATTCCAAGAATGGGATAGCTCTTAAAGGCCGCGACGAAGACTACGAGTTCACCCCAGAAATTCGCAAGCCCGGGGACCCCCATGCTCGCAAGGGCCGCTACGATGAAAAACGCCGAGGCTACCGGCATGATCCGGCTCAAGCCGCCAAGTTCCGGGATAAGTTTGGTGTGGGTTCTGTCGTAAATATAGCCGACAGACGAAAAGAGCAAGGCGGTCATAATGCCGTGGGCAAACATCTGGAATACCGCGCCATTGAGGCCTTCGGCAGTGACCGTCGAAAGGCCCAGGCCTACTACTCCCATGTGGGACACGCTGGAGTATCCGATCACGTACTTGAGATCGGTCTGCCTTAAACCGACAAGCGCCCCGTAGATTATCCCGATTGCGGCAAGCACGGCCATGAGCTTCGCCCAGTAGATCCAGCCCAGGGGGCAGAGCATTATGGCCACACGAAGCACACCGAAAGCGCCGATTTTCATCAAAACGCCCGCATGCACCATGCTGACCCCGGTCGGTGCGGCCACATGTCCGACCGGCGACCAGGTGTGGAAAGGCCAAACGCCGGCCAGTATCCCGAATCCAAAAAAAAGCAGAAAAAATGCAAATATTTGCGATCCACGGCTGAACAGTCCAGGCTGCGCGAGAGCCACAAAGGAAAAAGTGTTAAGGCCCGACTGCGCCCACAGATAAATTATAGCGGGCAGGATCAGGGCGCTCCCCGCCAGGAGATAGAGGGTCAGCTTCATGGCCCCGTATTCCTTTCGGGTAGTCCCCCAAACCGCAATCAGCAGATACATGGGAAAAAGAGAAACATCATACCAAACGAAAATGAAGAAGAGGTCCATGCTCATGAACAGGCCGAACACTCCGGTTACCAGGAGAAAGTAGAGGGCGAAGTATTCTTTTACCCTGGTATTGAGTTCCCACATCGTAAGAACGCCTGTAAAGAAAACTATGCCGGTGAGGAGCATGTTTGGCAGGCTGAATCCGTCAACCGCGTTGAAATAGCTGATGCCAAGAGAAGGAATCCACCGGACGTCTTCCACGAACTGGAGACCTCCAACGCCCCTGTTGTAGGCAAAAAACAAATAAAGGCACAAAAGGAGCGCAATCCCGGAGAAAACGACGCTTACCTGTTTGATCAGGACCTGCCTTTCGCTCGGGATCAGCATAACCGCCAGCATGCCGGCTACGCAGGTCAGCAGAATCGCTGAAAGAACAGGGAAAGTGGATACGGTCATTGCAAAGACCTCGGGTTTCGAATTAGGAAAAACTCTTTAGACACGGATTAATTGAACCAAAAGTAAACAGCCAGCAGGGTCATTACTGCGAATATCGCCAGCAGCCTGTACTGAATCATTCCCGTTTGCAGCAAGGCGACTATCCGGCCGCTTTCGACCGTTCCTTCGCACAGTTCATCGATACCTCCATCTATTACCTTCTGGTCATTTTTCCAGAAGAGGTAGGATATTCCTCGGTCAACGACCAGGTTCACGAGCAGCCTGTAGAAGTGATCGATGTACCATCGCTGGTCAAACAGTCTGAACAGAGGCGGAATCCTCTCTACAAAACCGATTTGCTTCGCACCCCTCCGGCCGAATTCAAACCAGGCAAGGATGAGGCCGGCGGAGGCAAGGCCGAGCGCCGCCATCCCGAACCATTCGTGGGCTTCGCCTTGAGCCGGGCGTACGGGGGTGAGGACCCCGAGAAAATCTTTGAGTGGATTCATGCCAAGAAAGCCGAGAAAGAGCGTGATAGCCGCAAGGATAACCAGGGGCCATGCCATGGCTCGATTTTGGGCTTTATGCCCGGCCTGCTCCCCTTTGCCGGCACCGAAGCCGAGAGACCCCGGTCCAGGAGCAGGCGAGGCGGCGGGACCGCCGGCCGGGTCGCCCGCAATCCACGGGTGGGGCATCAGCAGGATGAAAATCACGCGGAACGAATAATAGGCGGTTAAAAAAACTCCGGCCAGGCCGGCCGCCAGCCAGGCCGGGTTGGGCAATCCGGCAAGCGAGGCCATTATGGCCTCTTTGCTGTAATAGCCCGATAGCGGCGGAAGGCCGGAGAGCGCAGCAGCCGCCAGCACAATCGTTATAGCCGGAACCAGCATTCGCCTCGCCCCAAGACGGCCCAGTTCATATATGTCGTTAGTCGCGTATTTGTGTATGAAAACTCCGGAGCAAAGAAAGAGCAGCGCCTTGAATCCCGCGTGGGCCGTGAGATGAAACACGCCGGCAAAATATCCTCCCGAGCCCAGCGCCATGATCATAAATCCGAGCTGGCTGATCGTCGAATAGGCCCACACCTTTTTTATATCGCGGCTCACCATCGCCATCGTGGAGGCCAAAAGCATGCTTATCGTGCCGATTGCCAGAAAGATATCCATCGCGCTCGGCGACATGCTGAAAAAGGGAAAGAGCCTTGCGAAAAGGTAGACCCCGGCCGCAACCATCGTTGCCGAATGCAGAAGAGCGCTGACTGGGGTGGGACCTTCCATTGCGTCCGGCAGCCAGGTAAGCAGCGGAAACTGCGCACTCTTGCCAACTATTCCACCAAATATCAAGAGGGCTATAAGGGTGACAAACGAAGGCGAGAGGGCCGCAAATGCAGCCCGGCTGTTCAGGACTGGGATACTGAGATTTCCCAGGTGCAAAAACAGGAGCAAGATTCCGATGAAAAACGCCACATCGCCCGCGCGAGTCATTACGAACGCCTTCTTGCCCGCCTGGGATGCGGAGAACTTTTCGTACCAAAAGCCGATGAGCAGATAGGACGACAGCCCGACCAATTCCCAGAAGGCATAAAGCTGGAGTATCGTGGCGGACAGGCACAGGTTCATCATCGCCCAGGTAAACAGGGACATGAACGCATAATAGCGTGAGAAGCCGGGATCTCCCGCCATGTATCCCAGCGAATAGACCTGTACGAGCAGGCAGATGGTGGAAACGACCACTATCATGAGCAGATTGAGCCGATCCAGCATAAAACCGAACGGAATATTTACGCCGCTGGAAGCCAGCACATTCACCGTATACTGAACCGGTTCCGAAATTTTCAGATTCAGCCCCAGCAGGGCAAGAGAACATATCAGCGAAACGGCAACGGACCCAATCGAGAGCCACGCAGAAATCCCGGGGCGGCCCCGAGTAAAGACAAATATCAGTAGAAAGGCCACAAACGGCAGCGCCGTCCCAGGAATAAGGGCCGCCAGGTTAGCGGCCGGTGTGCCAGCCATATTGGCTCCATTCTACCTTAACAGGTTAAATTTGCCCGGATCGAATGAACCTGTCCGCCTGAAGGCGTAAACTATTATCGCCAGGCCTACTGAAACTTCGGTTGCCGCCACGCCCAGGATGAAGAGCACGAAAGTCTGGCCATCGAGATCATTCCATCTCAGCGCGGCCCCGACAAAAGCGATGGATACCGCGTTGAGCATTATCTCGATCCCGAGCACGATCATGATAAGGTTCCGCCGGACCACGGAGCAAAATACCCCCAATGCGAAGACAATCCCCGCAACCAGCAGGACATGGCTAAAAGGTACTATCATAGGCGTTGATCCAGTTTGTTTGGCTGCTTTCGCCATCCGTGTTTATCTGTGTCCATCCGGGTCTCGATTCTTTGCTTTGCCAATATGCAGCGCGCCAATCAATGCAACCAGAAGCAATATGGAGATCACCTCGATTAAAAACCAGTGATGCTCGAAAACATACAGGGCAAACTGCCTCGGCGAAGCAACCAGCATGCTCAGCGAGATCTCCGTGCCGGGCGTTTCGACTATCATCGTTATTGCGGCGACAACGTAGATCAATCCAAATACGGCCGCAGGCAGCCACTGGCCCAGGGGAAACATTACCTCTTCAGGCGACTCTATTTCGATCATCATGATAACAAACAGGAACAGCACCATTATCGCCCCTGCGTAGATAATGATCTCAAGGGCGGCCAAAAGAGGCGCCCCGAAAAGATAGAAAAGCATGGCGGTCCCGAAATAGGAGACGATCAGATAAACTACGGCATGCACCAGGTTGCGGCGTGTGATCGCGATTGCGGTAGCCCCGATCACCACAGCCGATATCAGATAAAAGAAAAATCCGTACATGAATTAGACCCAGTCGTTAGTCGTCAGGAAAAGGCAGCAAAAACAGTCGTCAGTGGCTACACGCGGCGCGTGGCGGTGGTCAAGGCATATTGCTTTTGACATCAACCGGCTTGTGCTCGCCGATGTGTTCTCCTTTATCGCCGTAGTTGGTAGTTACGCCGGCGTATCTGTAGAAGTTGTAATCCTTGTCTTTTCCCTGGTGATCGACCAGGAGGTCCTCCTTTTCGTAAACAAAAGAGAGGATATCCGTTTTGCAGAATTCGTAGTCGGTAGTGAGCTGAATTGCGGAAGTTGGACAAGCTTCCTCACACAACCCGCAAAGGATGCAACGGGCGAAGTTGATTCGAAACCATGCCGCGTAGCGCCGTCCATCGGGCTTTTCCGCGCCTTCCATCGAAATGCAGTTCACCGGGCAGACCGCTGAACAAAGATGGCACGACACGCAGCGCTCCCCGCCGTCAGGGTCTATCGTAAGGATTATTCTTCCACGCGCCCTGACAGGCAGGGGCCGTTTGTATTCAGGGTATTGTTCGTTATCGGTCTTCGAAAAAGGTGAATAAATACAGTGGCAAAACCCGAAAACAGCGCTTTTACCGCTTCCCATACGTAGAGTTCCGAGTTTCAGTTTTGAGTTTTGAGCTAACTGCCATAGAGTTTTGAGTTTTCAGTTTTGAGTTTTGAGTTAAATGCCGAACACGAAAGACTAAAAACCAACGAGCAAACCAACTGCACCGGTTACCAGGATATTTATCAGCGCCAGGGGTATGAGGACCTTCCAGCCAAGGGTCATCAGCTGATCGTACCTGAGCCGTGGAAGTGTTCCCCGCACCCAAATCATGAACAAGGAAACCAGGAATATCTTTATCAGCAGCCAGAGGAGCGGTGGCAAAAAGGGCCCGTGCCAGCCGCCCAGGAAGAGTACCGCCAGGAGGCCTCCGAAAACCATTACGTGAACGTACTCACCAAGGAAGAAAAGGCCGAAGCGCATGCCGCTGTATTCGGTATGATACCCGGCAACCAGTTCGTTTTCGGCCTCGGGAAGATCGAAAGGGATTCGCTTGCTTTCCGCCATTGCGCTCACTACAAAGATCAGGAAGGCCAGGGGCTGGAAAAAGATAAACGGATGTCCCTGCTGTGCCTGGACTATATCGACTACACTCAATGAGCGCGACATCATAACGACGGGGATTAGCGAAAGGCCCATGGAGAGTTCATAGCTGATCATCTGAGCCGCACCCCGTATACCTCCAAGAAGAGCGTACTTGGAGTTCGAAGCCCAGCCGCCCAGCGCTACTCCATAGACGCCAAGCGAAGACAAGGCAAAAACAAATAGCAGGCCGATGTTCAAATCGGTAACGACGAGCGGGATTCTATGCCCCAACAGTGGGGAATATCCGGCCCGAAGGGCACTACCGAAAACATTAACATGGCAGTTGTAGCCACTACGGCGGGAGCTATCAGAAAGAGCGCCTTGTCCGCCCCATGGGGACAGTATCTTCTTTGGTTATCATCTTGACTATATCGGCTACCGGCTGAAGCAGGCCGAAGATCCCAGCCCTATAGGCCCATAGCGGATTGAAGCCGAGCCAGGAATTTACGCTCAAGCCACACCAGGTAGGCAGCTATAAAAAGCACCACCAGCAATACGGCCGCAAGCTTTACAATCAGGATGATAAACCCCAAAATCCAGGTCAGCATTGCTCCTCCGGGGCAAGGGCGAGGAGTAAGGAGTAACCCCTTGCCTCCTCACCCCTCACCTTTCTTACCGGTCGATATCGGGCAAAATAATATCTATGGACCCCAAGATCGAGATGAGGTCCGCAATACTTTCTCCGGTGGCCATTAACGGCAGTGTCTGCACATTGGCAAAGCCAGGGCCTCGCACTCGCATTCGGTAGGCATAGCCCAGTCCGTCGCTTACCACGTAATAGCCATGCTCCCCGCGCGGTACTTCCGTGGCCCCGTAGGCCTCTCCCGGGGGATTTTCATGCCTCTTGTGACATTGATAAAATGGTGAATCATGGTCTCGATGTCCTGGAGCATCTCGCTGCGCTTTGGTATCGCATAACGGTAATCATCGGTCACATAGCGGCCGGCCGTATGTTGCCCGCCACCTGTTCTATAATCCTGACCTCTGGCGCATTTCTTCCACCCTCACCAGGTAGCGCGCATGGCAATCGCCTTCCGTCGCCGTGGGAACTTGGAATTCATAATTTTCATAACCCGAATAGGGAAACTTCTTGCGAAGGTCCCACTCAAGACCGCAGGCCCTCAAATTTGGCCCTGTGACCCCCCAGTCCATTGCCTGTTCCAGTGATATTCGTCCGATCCCCTTTGTTCTGGCCAAAAAGATCGGGTTTTTCCCGAGCAGTTTTTCGTACTCCCGGAGGCGGCGCGGGAATATGGCAACAAGGTCGTCAACGGCTTGTTTCCAGCCCTCGGGCAGATCGAGCGCCACACCGCCGATCCTCAAATATTCCGCATGAAGCCTCCCGCCGGTGATAAGCTCGATTATGTCGAGAATCATCTCCCGTTCGGCAAAAGTATAAAAATTCGGGGTCATTGCTCCCAGATCGTGCGCGAATGTGGCAAACCAGACGAGATGGTTGCTCAGACCGGACAGTTCCCAGGAGAGCCTGATCGCCTGCGCCCGCTCAGGCACCCGGACGCCGGCAAGGGTTTCGACCGCCGTTACGTAGGAGAACTCATTGGCGGCGCCCGCCAGGTAGTCGTTTCGATCCGTATACATGATATATTGATGCCAGCTCTGCCGCTCGCCCAGTTTTTCAGAAGCCCGGTGATGATATCCAATTTCCAGGTCAAGCTCCCTGATCTCTTCTCCCTCAAGCTCGGCAATACAGCGCAAAAGGCCGTGAGTACTCACGTGATGCGGCCCGATATTGAGGAAAAACTCCTTGCGGATGTCAGACGTTGAAGAACCAGGGGAGGCGGAGCCCATCCGTCCCTGGTGCGCAACTTCGAGCGCATCCATCGGCTGGCGCTTGCGAGCGTCGACAAGGGTATAGGGCGCCATCTCGGTGGCCCGGCCCGGGTAGTCCTTCCTGAGCGGGTGGCCTTCCCACCACTGGGGCATAAGTATTCT
>CAVRZU010000163.1:0-18708 GCA_963725365.1 uncultured delta proteobacterium
ACGCTGTAGACTTCTCTTCCCAACATTCTAAGCAAAACTCCCTGCTCCGCCCGATGATGGGTGGTATGTGCCATCCTCCTCAGCATGATCCAGGCTCTTGTTCTTTTGACATCAAAAAAGGATACCTCGATTTCCCACCAGGCTTTATCCTTACTCCTGAGGGCGGCAAGCCGTTTCCCACTATCTTCAGCATACCGTTTGATAAACTCGATGCGTGTTTCCGGATCGGGCAGGGGAGGCGCTCCAACATCAATGCCGAACATGTTGCAAAACCACTTGTTTTCACTCAAACACTGGTGCACCATGTGTTCGAGTCCATTTCTGTCTCTTTTGTCCAACGGGTGAGGGCGAATTGGAAGATCATCGTCCATGATTTTTTTTTTACTGGTTCCATTACGTGTTGTTTGCTACATCAGATTGTGGAATTTACAATGCACGTTGGTGTTTGCTATGATTATCAACAGTTCAGCTCATTTATCTGCTCCTCGTGGTGCACTTATCCTGTTAATCCTGTCGAAGTCTTCTGTGAATCGCCTCTCATCTTTTGGTTGCGGCCCGTGGCTGCCTCTGTGTCCTCGCAGCCTGCCCCGGCAGTGCTTCTGGGCCGAGGGTGAACGATTACCAGAAAACTGCCTGGTTCCTGTTGCCACTTCCCGGTTGCGACTTAAGTTACTACCAGCTGGAAACTGGAAACTGGAAACTGGAAACTTAAAACTTCCCGGGTGTTGCCATGTTGATGGAAAAAATTTACAGGGGTGAATTCGATCTGGAGCTTATCAGGTCTAATCCGCCAGGGGTGAATGAGGCGAAGGTAGCCCGGATCGTAGAGCGCTTCCGGGGCTTGTTGAAAGGTTACCCGTCCGGCGAACTCGAAGCAGGCGGCACTCTGCCGGCGGAGCTACTGCGGGAAATGAGGACGGCCGGTTTTTTCGGTCTGAGCGTAGAAAGCGTGTATGGCGGACAGGGTTTAAACCTGAACGAGTATTTGAAGGTGGTCGATGAGATGGCCAGCCTCGACATGGCAGTCGCTTTCACCTTTCTTGCACACCTTTCGATAGGGATAAAAGCGATCCAGCTTTTCGGGACCGGGGAGCAGAAAAATAAGTACCTTACCAGGGCTGCATCAGGGGAGATGATCTTCGCCTTCGCCCTGACCGAGCCTCGCATCGGCTCGGACGCCCAGCACATCGAAACGGACGCCATTGCTGCCCCTGACGGAACCCATTACGTGCTGAACGGTCATAAAACTTATATCACAAACGCCAATTATGCAGGCGGCCTGACTGTTTTCGCCCAACTGGACTCGAAACGGCCTGGGTTCATTGGTGCATTTATAGTCGAGACCGGGTGGGAAGGAGTGCGGGTTCGCAAAGAGATGCCCAAAATGGGTCTGAAGGCCAGCTCTACCGCACCCATCCAGTTCAAAAACGTGCGCATCCCGAAAGAAAACATGATCGGCAGGCCGGGCGAGGGCTTCAAAATAGCCATGTCGGTGCTCAATTACGGCAGGCTTGGCCTGGGGGCCTCATCGGCATCGACGATGAACGTCTCGGTCAGGGACATGCTCGAAAGGGCTTCTTCCAGGGTCCAGTTCAAATCCCGATCAGAAGCTTTCAACTCGTCCAGGAAAAGATAGTGCGCGCTGAAGTCGCTGCAACCGTCAGTACGGCGATGAACCATTTGGTTGCCGGAATTCTCCAGAATCAGCCCCTTCTTCCGGCGGCCATCGAAACGTCGCACTGCAAGCTCTTCGGCACCACCCGCGCCTGGGAAGCCGTATACGATGCTCTCCAGGTGGCCGGAGGAGCTGGATACCTGAAAACCCTGCCCTATGAGAAACGCATGCGCGATGCCCGAGTTACGACCGTTTTCGAGGGCACCACCGAGGTGCACTCGATTTACCCTGCCCTCCTGGGCATGAGGCATATCCAAAAAGAGCTCAAAGAAACGGGCCGCTCCCACCTTTCTCTTATACCTCAACTGTTGAAGCTCCTGTTGAAAAGAGAGAAATGGCCGGTCTCATTCGAGAACAGGGTCCTTCGAAAAGCACTCGGTGAGGCAAAAAAATGTGCTAAAGCCGCGAGGGTTCTCCTAATAAGCGGCCTGCTGCTCTACGGGAAAAGCATAGCTAAGGACCAGGCGGCGAACAGGGAATTCCTGCTGCGCCGCATAACGAACCTTTCTCTTTATACCTTCGGAATCCTTGCACTGCTCGCCCGGGCCGATGAAAAGCTAACGGCGGCACTTCGAAACAAAGTACCTGCGGATACTGGAATATTTCGCTGCGGAAGCAAAAGAAGCGCGCAGAAATAACTATCGGCTCTTCGATTCCAGAAAGGAAAGACTTAATTCAGAGCTATTTCGCGATCTTTTTGCGCGAAGATTGGAAGATAAAGACACCGAAGGCCAGGACGCGGGCGCGGATGAAAGTCAGATATCTGCGGCAAGAGCCGGGGCTTAAATCAATTCAGTTTGCTTTAGCCTTCCAGCTATCCGTTACCCTGAAATCCCTCGTCTTATCCGGCGCCTGAACGGCGCGGAAGGACACGTGTTTGCCGTCAACGGCGACCTCCACATAGGTATTCATGCCGTCAAAGTGGCCCGGTTGCCGGCCGCACCCGCATTGATGAGTTCGATGCCTCCGTAGGAATCCGGAAGATATCGCCTGGCATAAATGTGGCTGTGTCCCCAAAAAACCGCTCTCACTTTACCTGTGTCTGAACTCCAGAGGGTCCGAATGAATATCGGCCGGAAAGTGCGGTTCATGGAACGAGATGAACACGTGGTCCGCATGCTTTGCGGAAACGACGGCCTCTTCGAGCCATTTGAGAAACTCGGGGTCCCCAAGGTTTTTTGCGTAACGTGTGTACTCGTCTATCACGATCAGCCGGACATTTTTCCAGTCGTAGAAAAACGTCGCGCTTTCCTTGTCATAAACTGTTACCGGCGGTTTTTCCGATGGCAGTATATCTTGTAATATAAACCGGACATCTTCCGGGGCTTCGTGATTGCCGCGCACCGGTATAAAGGTGGTCTGCGGCCCCATAGCATCCCTGAAAATCTGAAAGGTTCTCCTGACCGGATCGATATCGCCTACGCCAACGACGAAGTCCGGTTTTGGAAATTCGGGGTCCTTCGGTCCGCCCGCATTCATATTTTGCAGGACGTTCCGGTAGGCTATTTCGAAGTTGCGGTTGTCGGAAAAGACTGCAAAAGACCATTTTCCGGCATTTTCCGCTAAACCTGACGAAGCCGAGGACAGGATTAAAAAGACTAAAAGGATCGAAAAGCGCCGTATATATCCCAGTTTCATCGACTAAAACTCAAAACTCTTAAAAAAGTGTCTTGGCGGCCGCTTCGGTCAACAAAACGAACTGATCCGGAAAGACGCCAAGGTATATTGTCATGACCACCAGCACCACACACATGCAACGCGTCCAGAAATCAACCTGCACCGCAGGCAGTTCATTTACCGGTTTCAGCAGATAAGCCGCCTTTATAACGATCAGATAGTAGTACAGTGATATGGTCGCGTTAATCATGCCTATGATGACAAGGAAAAGATAACCTTTTTCGAGGGCCGCCGCAAACACAAGGAATTTTCCCATAAAGCCTGCCGTAGGAGGAATGCCCGCAAGTCCGAACAGACCGAGCATAAGCGTCAGGGCGAGCAAAGGAGAACGTTTGTGCAGACCGGCCAGTTCCTTTATCTGCAGGTTGTGTCCATCGTCGGCAAGCTTCATGATGACCATGAAAACGGAGTAATTCATCACCAGGTAGGCGGCTGCGTAGTAAATTGCGGAGGCATATCCGCGATCGCTGAGCGCAAGAATACCTATGAGCATATACCCGGCATGGGCGATACTGGAGTATGCCAGGAGCCTCTTTATGTCCTTCTGAATAAGCGCAACGAGGTTTCCGAAAGTCATGGAAAGGATTGAAAGCACAATCAGAAGTTTTATCATCCTGGGGCTTGCCCCGGCCGAGAGGCCGCTGAACCGGATGATCATGGCGGCGGCCGCCATTTTAGATGCCGTTGCTATGTAAGTGGTGACCTGGTTGGCGGAACCCTGGTAAACGTCAGGCGCCCAGATATGGAACGGAAAAAGGGCAAGCTTGAAAAAGAATCCGGACAGCGCCAGTATTAGTCCGATTATCGTTGCAGGTTGAGAGATAATTCCGGGCAGCGTTTGGATCAATTGCGGAATGTAAGTCGTATGGGCCATTCCGAAAAGAAGGCTGATTCCGAACAGCATCAACCCGGAAGCTGTAACTCCCACCATGAAATACTTGATGCCGGTTTCAACGAATTCGTCGGCTTTGCGCCGCATGGGAACGAGCAGGTAAAGCGAATACGATGAAAGCTCTATCGAGACGTAAATCGTAAGCAGCTCAACTGAGCTTACCAGCATCATCATGGCGAGCGTGCAGACGAAAATGAGAAAATAGTACTCGGCATGCTGCCTGGGGTCGATTCCCTTGAGTTCGCCAGACGAGAAAATAACCCAGATCGTGCCAAGGGCCAGCAGGACCTTGAAAACCTGGCTGAACAGGTCCACCCGGTAGCAGTCGAAAAAGAGCATCCCCCCCTGGCGTGATGCGGCGACCGTAACCAGCAGCCCTACAGCGCCGATAACGACTGCCCACTTGTGATACGCGGCAGGGTCCGCCTTCTTTCTCAACGAAAAGATAAAAAAGACAATAGCGCCAAGGATAAAAAACAATTCGGGAAGAAAAAGCATGAAATCCGTCATCACGTTCCGTTTACCTCGCCTCTAGAACCGATTTACAAACGGAATAACCGTGCTCTGAATAACATCGAGCATGATCTTGGGAAACATTCCGAAAAACAGAATGATGCTCATCAATATGACTCGCGGTACGGCAAGAAACCCTGACACATCGGGAATGTGCTCCCACTTGGGGTTCTTTTCTCCATAAAAGGTACGCTGCACGACACGAAGCATGAACAGGGCGCTAATGATGAGCCCGACAAGCGCTGCGATACCACCAACGGGGAAAACCTTGACAGCCGCGATGAAAACGAGCAGTTCCGCCCAGAAACTCGCCATCAGAGGAACGCCTATGCCTGCCAGAGCCGCGACTATGAAAAACGAAGAAGCAATCGGCATGGTTTTGGACAATCCTCCCAGTTCGGGAATAATCTTGGTGTGCGTGCGGTCATAAATATAGCCGACAGAAGAAAAGAAAAGGGCCGTCATGACACCGTGGGCAAACATCTGAAAAACAGCCCCGTTAATGCCGTTTACCGACATAGTTGCAAGCCCCAGTCCGACAACCCCCATGTGGGACACGCTGGAGTAGCCGATAACATATTTCAAATCGGTCTGCGCCAGACCGACCAACGCCCCGTAGACTATCCCTATACAGGCCAGAAGAGCCATAAGACTCGACCAATACTGGGCTCCGGCAGGGCACAACGTCATTCCGATCCGCAGAATCCCGTAAGCCCCCAGCTTCATGAGCACACCGGCGTGAATCATACTTACCGCAGTCGGGGCGGCGACGTGGCCAACGGGCGACCATGTGTGGAAAGGCCAAACGGCGGCAAGAATCCCGAACCCGAGATAGAGCATGATAAAGGTCATCTTCTGGTCGAAAGCGCTAAAGCCGATTCTTTGAAGTTCGAACAAATCGAAAGTATGAGCCCCACCGGCCACCCACAGGTAGATAATCGCGGGCAGAATCAGGGCGCTTCCTGCAAGAAGGTACAACGTCAGTTTCATTGCGCCGTATTCTTTGCGCGTGCCTCCCCAGATGGCGATCAACGGATACATCGGGAAGAGCGAAACGTCATACCAGACAAAAATCCAGAAAAGGTCCATCGACATGAAGACGCCGTAGACACCGGCTACCAGGAGGAAAATCAGCGCGAAGAATTCCTTTACCCTGTTTTCGAGCTCCCACATCGTCCAGATGGCGGTAAATAAAACAATGGACGTAAGGAGCATCATGGGGAGGTTTATCCCGTCCACGCCATTGAACCAGTATATTCCAAGACTCTTTACCCACAATATGCGCTCAACGAATTGCAGGCCGCCCTTCTGGTGATCGTATGCGTAATAGAGCCAGATGCACAGAACAAGCCCTACCGTTGCGGAAGCAAGACTGACCTGTTTGATCAGCTTTGTCTTCTCCGGCGGAATAAAAATGATGATCAGCAATCCCAAAATAGTTGTCGAAAGGATCGCAGTGAGAATTGGAAAACCGGCCATTTCCATAATCTAATGCCCTTGCGAAGAGTTAAAAAAGGAGATAGAGAACTGCAACCCCGGCCGCCAATACCATCATCAACAAGTTGTATTGGAGCATACCCGATTGGAGAAAGCTGAACATACGCCCGCTCCCTTCGGTAAAGAAACAGATCCCGTCGATTCCGCCGTCAATTACCCGGCGGTCATTTTTGGTAAAAAGGCTGGTAAGGCCACCGTAAACAAAAGTATCCAGGCTTTTTCGATAGAAAATATCAAGGAACCACCGCCGGTCGAAAAGCTTCCAGACAGCTGGGAAGTAACTGAGGAAACCTTTGCGGCTGGCCCCTTTTCTTCCGAATTCAAACCAGGCCGCAGCTATACCCAAAAGACCGGCCGAAACCCCCATAATCATGAGCCATTCCCCACCGCCGTGTTCTGCGCCATGCGCAACCGGGTGGGCTTCAACTACATGTCCGATAAGAAAATGCTCGATCGGGTGTTCGACAAAGCCCAGCACCAGGCTGACACCGGCAAGAATCATCACGGGGATGGCCATGGCCCAGAAGATATACCCGTGGTGATCTTCTTCATGCCCGTGAGACGAATGTCCATGCTCCTCGTGCTGCTTTTCCTCTATCCCGTCTTTGGGAAACAAGAGGTGGAAAATGAGCCGGAAACTGTAATAGGCGGTCATAACGGCGCCAAGAAGCACGGCTGCAAGCCAGATTTTGTTCGGCTGAGCGGCAAGAACGCCAATGATTGCCTCTTTGCTGAAAAAACCGGAGAACGGGAAGACCCCGGAGAGGGCCAGGGCGCCGACGGTGATGCACGCCATGGGAATTTTCAGCCTGCGGCCTCCCTTTTTGCCGATTATCCGCATATCGTTGGTGTGGAATTCATGAATGAATATACCGGAACACAAAAAGAGCAGGGCTTTGAACCCGGCGTGAGTCGTAAGGTGAAAGACACCGGCGAAATAGCCGCCCGCGGCAAGCGCCATTACCATCATGCCTAACTGACTCACGGTCGAATATGCCCAAACCTGTTTCAGATCGTAGGTAACCATCGCCATCGTGCCGGAGAGCAGCATGGTGATAGTGCCGATCGCCAGGGCAACCGCCATGGCATCAGGGGAGGCAGAGAAAAAAGGAAAAATCCGGCTAAACATATAGACACCGGCGGCGACCATGGTTGCCGAATGAAGGAGGGCACTGACCGGCGTAGGGCCTTCCATAGCATCGGGAAGCCAGGTAAGGAGCGGAAATTGAGCACTTTTGCCAATAACGCCGCAGAAGATCAAAAGGGCGGCTACGGTAAGCACATGCTGGGGCAGGCCTTGAGTGGCAGCCGCGTGATTGAGCTCGGGTATTCCGAGGTTGCCAAACCCGATAACCAGCCAGATCAAACCGAGAAAAAAGCCTACGTCGCCGACCCTGTTCATCACAAAGGCCTTCTTGCCGGCCTGCGATGCGCTCCATTTCTCGTAGTAGAAACCGATCAGGAAATACGAAGCCAGGCCGACCATCTCCCAGTAGATAAACAACTGAAGCATGCTGCCGGCAATGACCATGTTGAGCATGGCCCACGCAAACAGGGACTGAAAGGCGTAGTAGCGGCTGTATCCGGGGTCGCCCGCCATATAGCCCAGGGAGTAAATCTGCACCAGGCAGGCGATAACGCCAACTATGGTCAGCATGAGCAGACTAAGCGGGTCGAGATAATAGCCAAAGGCTATGAGCAGTTTGTCGGAGCTGAACCAGAGGGTCTGGTATTGAAGAGGCGAAGCGCAGTGAAGTTTTGCAAGAAGATAAATCGCACTTAGCGCTGAAACCAAAATTGCCCCTACCGAGATCTGGCTGGATAGCTTGGGATTGGATCTCGTAAAGAGCAGAATTACGGCCATCGAAAGAAATGGGAGATTTGTACCCAGAACGATCGCGAGCAGGATGGGATCGTGAAAAAGTGCGCCCATAGCGGTTCTATCCTTTCAGCCTCTGAGCACGCTCGATATTTATCGAGTGCATTTTGCGATAAAGGGCCAGAATGATGCTAAGGCCAATCGCAGCCTCCGCCGCTGCAAGACCCATAACGAAAAGGGCAATTATCTGCCCTATGACGGGGTCCGGGGCGAGAAACCGGTTAAAGGCCATGAAGTTGAGGTTGGCCGCATTGAGCAAGAGCTCCACCGAGATCAGCATTCCGATCAGGTTCCGGCGCTGCAGGATTCCCATAAGACCCATCGAAAACAGGAGGGCCGATATAATCAGATAAGTGGACAGGCTGTTCACGAACTTAACCTCCGGCTTAATCCGGCGGTAATCACCGCACCAATAATTGCGACGAGCAGCACCAGAGAGATCACTTCAAAAACAAGTTCATATCTTGTGAGCAGCGCACGGCCTATGGCTTCGACAGACCAAAGCGAACTGTCGGCCACACGCGCTGCGGATGGCGTCCAATCGGTTTTGAGCACCACGCCCACTATTGCGACGAAAAAGAGAACGGCGGCCGCAGTCGCCATCGCCACTTTAGAAGTGGGCCTGGGCGGCATTTCCAGGTGCAGCGGCCGTGAAAGCATTATGGCAAAAACGATTGCAATGCAGATGGCGCCCACATAGATGAGGAATTGCATAAGACCGATGAATAAGCTGCCCAAAAAGACGTAAATAGCTGCAATAGCCGTCATGCAGAGCGCAAGGCCCAAGACGTTGTACAGGATATTTCGGGGAAATATCGCAATCGAAGCGCCTGCGACCGTCAGGGCGACCATGGCCCAGAAGCCCGCCTGGTTCAAGATGTCAAGGCCCGCAGTATCCATTCCATATCCCCTTGCCTTAAATGAAGTTTACCTGAAAGCGCGAAAAATCAGGCCGCTTTACCCTGCTTGTTCTTTTCTTCTTCCTTTTGTTCAACCTGCTTTTTAAGCCTGGCCAAAAGGTCGAATCGGCAATCCGCCCGCGTATCCCCAACCAATTCATACTCCCTGGAATACTGCAGAGTCGCTGTGGGACAGATTTCAACGCAAATCCCGCAAAGCGAGCACTTGCTGAAATCAATGACATAGTCAGTTAACGTTTTGGGACCCTTCTCTTTTTGCTTGACGCCCTGCACGCTGATTACGCCGCTCGGACAGTTCTTTTCACAGCTCATGCAAACGATGCATTTATGGGTCCCGCCATCCTCGAAGATCTTCAGCTCGATATGCCCTCGGTAAGCGGAAGAAAGCGGGATCTTTTTGCGCGGATACTGGACTGTGACCAATGGCTGAAAAAGCCGCCTGCCCGTTACAATCAATCCTTCTATCAGACTCAGCCCGCCATAATATATTTCTTTGAAGTAGCTCATTTTAGACTGGCTCCAAAATCAGACGAATTTCAAAACAATGGCCGTTATCACAAGATTTACAAGGCTAAGCGGGATCATCACCTTCCACGCGAAGTTCATCAGCTGGTCGAACCTGACACGGGGAAACGTCCAGCGAACCCACATGATGATAAAAATCAGCGCGTAAGTCTTGAAGAGGAACCAGAAAACCCCCGGTATGCCAAGGGTTATCCCGAAAAGACCTTGCCATCCGCCGAAAAATAAGCTCGTTGCAACGGCGCAAACGATAAACATATTGGTGTATTCGGCAAGAAAGAAAAGCCCGAATCCCATTCCGCTGTATTCAGTGTGAAACCCGGCGACCAGTTCCGATTCGGCTTCAGGAATGTCAAAGGGAGCCCGGTTGGTTTCCGCTGTAGCACTGATCAGGTAGATCAGTCCGGCAAGAGGCTGCAAGAAAATAAACCACACCGTTTTCTGGGAATTTACAATCTCTGAGAAACTAAGTGAATTGACCATGAGCACCACGCTCATTACTGAAAGCAGAAGCGGGATTTCATAAGCAATATTCTGGGCCACCGAACGTACTGCGCCCAGCAGCGCATATTTATTGTTGGAAGCCCACCCGCCGGCAAGTATGGCCAAAACAGTGATCGTGGAGAAGCCAAAAATCAGCAGGACCCCCAGGTTCATATCACGGATGACCATATTCTGGCCGAAAGGAAGGACCAGGAAACCGACCAGGACGGGCGTGAAAACAAGGACCGGCGCCAGAAAAAACAGCTTTCTGTCAGCCTTGAACGGCAATATAAGCTCCTTGCCCACAAGTTTGACACCGTCTGCAATGGTCTGAAGAAGACCGTGAGGGCCGACCTCCATCGGGCCGGGACGCAATTGGATATGCCCTGCGACCTTTCGCTCGAGCCACACCAGGAACAGTGCGTTCAACTGCGAAAAACCCAATGCGATCAACAGGCCCAAAATCAACCGGAACCAATCAGAACTCATTCCTTAATCCCCTCAATCCCGCAAGATCTCAATATCCCGGTTACCTGTCGATTTCCGGAATAACAACGTCGATGCTGCCCAGAATCGAAATTGCGTCGGCAACCATCGTCCCGGGCAACACGTCATTCAAAGCATTCAAATTGCCAAAGCTTGGAACCCGGATATGGCAACGGTACGGACCGGGGCTGCCGTCACTCACCATGTAATAGGCGCTAAGGCCGCGCGCACTTTCAAAGGCCATATACACATCACCTTTGGGGGGCTTGAGCTTCTGAGGGACTTTCTCGGCAACAATCGCTCCCCCGGGAAGCTGATCCAGCGCCTGATCGATTATGCGGCAGCTCTGCTGCATTTCCTTGAAGCGCACATCATACCTGTCGAGGGCGTCGCCCTTCGATCCGGTCGGAACTTCAAAATCGAGTCTGTCGTAGACTTCGTACGGTTCGCTTCTGCGAACGTCGAAAGAGACCCCGCAGGCCCTTAGGTTCGGTCCCGTAACTCCGTACTGGCGGCAGAGTTCCCTGTCAATGATGCCGACATCCCTGGTGCGGTGTATGAAAATGATGTTCTTGGTAACCAGGTTGTCGTAATCGGCCCATCGGGTCTCCATGCGTTTCAGAAAAGCCCGCGTCATGTCTATGAATCTTGAATCGACGTCACGACAGACCCCGCCGAAGCGGCAATACGAATAGGTCAGCCTCGAACCGCTGACCGAATCCAGGATATCCAGGATTTGCTCACGGTCGTCGAATGCGTACAGGAAAGGCGTGAAACCGCCAAGGTCCATCACGTACGTTCCGAACCAGAGCAGATGGCTGGATATGCGGTTGAGTTCGGAGGCGATCACCCGGATATATTTCGCGCGCTCCGGGACCTCGATACCAACAAGTTTTTCGACCGCCAGGACGAATCCATGGTTGAAGATCATCCCGGAAAGGTAATCCATTCTGCTCGAGTTCGGGAGAAACTGTTTGTACGGCCGGTTTTCTCCCATCTTCTCGTGCCCACGGTGACCGTAGCCGATGACCGGGTCGGCTTTGACGATATATTCACCGTCCAGGTCCAAAAGGATCCTCAAAACACCGTGCGTACTTGGATGCTGCGGTCCGAGGTTTAAAGAGTAAATCCTACTGGTTTCCCGAGTTATATCTTGTTCAGCCATAGATCACTTCTCGCTTATGGTATGCGCTGACTTTCCCGAAGTTCTTCCTGAGCGGATGGTAGTCGGCATCTTCAGGGAGCAGCAGCATCCTCATGTCAGCATTTCCGGAAAACTTGATCCCAAAAAACTCATGCACCTCACGTTCGAGCCAAACCGCGCCGCGATAGATATCACAAATCGACTGAGGGACCTCGTCATGGCCGCA
This sequence comes from uncultured delta proteobacterium, assembly GCA_963725365.1. Classification (GTDB taxonomy): domain Bacteria; phylum Desulfobacterota; class Syntrophobacteria; order Syntrophobacterales; family Syntrophobacteraceae; genus SbD1. The sequence goes on from CAVRZU010000163.1 coordinate 11,915, forward strand.
GAGCATCCTTACCACCACCCTGGACTTGGGTTCGTAGTAGTTGAAGTGGTAGACCAGTTCGAAGGTATCCTCAAAATCGAGCGCGGCAATCGACTCCAGGAAAAATCCAGCCGTGTCGAAGGCCTTTGCCGCTTCCCTGATGCCTGATAGCGCAACGGCTATGGACCATTGAGCCCCGCTCATGCCAGTCTCATCCCTGCTAACAGGAGCGTCCGGGAACTTCTCGACCAACGCTTTTTCTATTTCCTTTAATTTCATCTCAGTTTAGGCCTCCGAGACTCTTTTGAAGCGGCGCAGCAGGTTCCTGTCCTCACCACCGGTGATCTTATCTTCGAGGGCGAGCAATGCCTGAACAAGCGCCTCCGGCCGGGGAGGACATCCCGGAATTACGATATCCACCGGAATGATAAGGTGCGCACCAGGCACTATCGCATACTGCTCCTCATATTCGAAAGGCCCCCCTGAAATGGCGCAGTTGCCCATCGCTATGCACCACTTCGGATTGGGCATCTGGTCCCACAACATCTTGATGACAGGCTCCATCTTCCTGGATATCGTTCCCGCCACAATCATGACATCGGACTGGCGGGGAGAAGGCCTGAACACACCTGCCCCGATACGATCCAGGTCGAACCGGGAAGCCCCCGCCGCCATCATTTCGATTGCGCAGCACGCCAGGCCGAACGTCATAGGCCACAACGAATTGGCGCGCGCCAGGTTCAAAATATCGTCAAGAAGAGCGAATTGAACAACCGGTTCACCCGGTTCTCTCACCTTCTTTTCCATTCGAAAACTCCTTTTCGCCAGGCATACACGATTGCCAGCGACAAGATCCCTACGAAGATTAACACTTCTACCAAGTCGCGCGAACCGTACTTGCCGTAAGTAAGCGCCACCGGAAACAGGTAGAGCACGTTGACGTCGAAGGCCAGGAAAATCAACGCGTAGATGTAATACACTACCGTGAATTGAATCCAGGCACTTCCGATGGTCTCCATGCCGCTTTCGTAGGTCGCTTCGCGCAGCGCTCCATGACTCCTCTTGACAACCAGCCTGGAGATGATCATGGGAACGATTGCAAACGCAAGCCCGGCAACCAAGTACAGAGTTACCGCCAAAAAGTCGGTCATAAGCTTTTGGGAGATCACAAGCCATTCTCCTCTGGCTCAAACTCAAAAATGTGAACCGTTGATTGGGATAGGATGGATTTTGTGCAGAGGCCCAGAGAGGAACCGCTAAAACTGCACAAGGAGATTCGTTTGATCATACCTTCCAATGCCAGTCCAAATAGAACGAGAGCCTGAAATTATAATTCAACCGGGAATCTTATAGAGAACAATTCGCACTTTTCATACTAACTTGGTGATTTTTAAGGGCAAACTTAAACAAAGCCCATCTGCCTGGCCAAACCGGAAAGATAGATATCAGATTTTGGCAGGTTATGCACGCAATTTTTAATGATTATTTAAAATTCGCTGTGGTACTTTCCCAATGACTTTCGCCGTCTCAAACAAAAGGAGCAAATAACATGCTGGTCCTTAGCGCCGGGGAAATGGCCGCACTCGATGAGAAGACAATACGCGAAATCGGAATCCCCGGAATCGTTCTGATGGAAAACGCAGCACGGGGCGCTGCCGATTTCTTTCTGAGGCTTTTTCCCGATCTCCTTGACAGGCGGATCACCGTTGTGGCCGGAAGCGGCAACAACGCCGGGGACGGTTTTGCGCTCGCCAGAATTTTTCATTCGAAAGGGGCGCAGGTTGACGTGGTATGCCTTCGCTCCCCTCAGAAGTTGAGCGGAGATGCTCTCACGAACTTCAGGGTTATCGAAAAGATTGGAGTCCCCACCACCGTATGGAACGAATCGGGAGACTTTGATGCGCAATGGGAACCAATTCGAAAAAGCGGGGCCATAATCGACGCCATCCTGGGAACAGGGATCAAGAGCGAAGTGAAGGGGCTCTACCGCGATGTAATAGAAAGACTCAACGGCCTCGATGTTCCGATCCTGGCAGCCGACGTTCCTTCCGGACTGGACGCGACAACCGGCCTTGCTCTCGGCGCCGCTGTCAAGGCCTCTGCCACGGCTACCTTCGGGTTTTATAAGATCGGCCACCTGATCGAACCGGGGACCGAACTGGTTGGGCAGATTGAAGTCATCGATATTGGAATTCCGCCCGGCCTTGTTCAATCGGCGGGAATTCAGCGATATTGGCTCACCGGGGAACTGGTTTCATCCTGGATCGAGCCTCGCCATCCCGCAGTACATAAGGGGAGGGCCGGACACGTTTGCGTTCTGTCCGGTTCGCTGGGCAAGACCGGCGCCGCCGCGCTCGTTTGCCAGGGGGCCGGAAGAGCCGGCGCCGGCCTCGTGACGCTCTTCATTCCGGAAAGCCTTAATTCCATTCTGGAGGTAAAGCTTACCGAGACGATGACGCTTCCAATTGCCGAAACTTCCGGAAAAACCCCTTCTTCCGGCGCACTCCATCAAATTCTCGATTTCCTGAAAGGAAAGCAGGCACTGGCTATAGGACCGGGAATTTCCACAAATGAGGATACGGCCGATCTGGTCAGGCTGCTGCTGCCCAATCTCCCCTGCCCCACTGTCCTGGATGCCGATGCAATTACGGCGATATCGGAAAGTCCCGACGTCCTGCGCAAGGCCGGGGTCCCTCTTGTCCTTACCCCGCACCCGGGTGAAATGGCCCGCCTCTGCCACTGCTCCGTAGCGGACGTCCAGCGAAACAGGCTCGAGTCAGCGTCGAAATTCAGCAGGGACTACGGTGTGGTGCTCGTCCTGAAAGGCCATCGAACCATAATCGCCGCGCCCGACGGCATGCTCGCAATAAACAGCACTGGAAATCCGGCGATGGCAGCCGGGGGAACCGGAGACACTCTCACCGGAATTATCGCAGGTCTGCTCGCCCAGGGATTCGACGCTTTTCAGGGCGCCTGCCTGGGAGTATATGTGCACGGAGCGGCATGCGACCGGATATTCGATGGGTTCTCCACCCGTGGGCTTCTGGCGACGGACATGCTCGAAGAGATCCCCGCTGTGATAGGCATTCTCGAAGGCGGCGAGCGCCAAAGTTGAACCGGCGGCCCTGTGGCTTGAAGCGGCGAGCCGCCGCAGCCACAGTAGCCAAGCCCGAACCGCCGCTGTCTTCGACGGCGGCAGCTCCAAAGTTGAACCGACGGCCCCTGTGGCTTGAAACTGGACATATCAGGTATGAATGAATTTATCTTCAACTCTCCCGGCGAAGAATGTTCTTTGCTTTTTGGACGCGCAATAGGTCAACTCGTTCAGGCCGGTGATATCCTGGCGCTGCATGGAGAACTCGGGGCGGGCAAAACGCTTCTGACCCAGGGAATTGCCCGGGGGCTTGAAGTTGGTCCCGAAGTAAGGGTTACCAGCCCGACCTTTACCATCATAAACGAGTACTCGGGGCGGCTTCACCTCTTTCACCTGGACCTCTACAGAATATCAGGCCCCGATGAACTCGAAACGCTTCCCTGGCAGGAATCCCTGTTTGGAAACGGCGTGGCCGTAATCGAATGGCCCGAGCGGCTGGGACGGCTTCTGCCCGCCGACAGGTGGTGACAGAAGCTATCGATCTGCGGCGAAGAAAACCGGGAAATGCTTATCTGCGCACACGGGAGAAAAAACCGGCACGAATGGCCAAATGGGTGGAAATGCTTAAGGCCGTACAACTGGAGACCCAGTGCCGGGAATGACGAAGCGGCGGCGTTATTTTTAAACGCTTTTCATGCAAAGACGCAAAGAGGACGAAAGACCTTCTCACGCGAAGCCGCGAAGACGCGAAGAAAAAACAAGAAACCGCCAATCACTCATAAGCACCTGTGGTTATAGGGAACGTTGAACCGGTCGTTTTGGTCGCCTGACGCCTGTCGTCTCAGTGAGGTTTTTTTCTTCGCGTCCTAGCGTCTTCGCGTCGCGTGGAAAAAGATCAAAGCCGGAAGCCGGTTTTCACTCGAACTTGGCCGAGTCTTCCGCGTTTTCCATCTCACGTGGAAAATCGGTAAACGGAAACGGGCGGACGTTTTCGTTCAGGGTAACATATCTTATCAGCTTGTAGACGTAAGCTGCCGCCTTGTTTGAAAAAGAACGGAGCGGTTCGCTGTAGCCCCTGGTAATCAAAAGTATTATGTACTGAATCAGGGTTATCATCTGGATAAGGAAGTGCATCACGCTGAGGATTACCAGACAAATAAGGGTGAAGATCAGCCTGATTCCGATCTTTGCGCGAGGAATGCTGCCTTGTGATATTGCGTTCATTTCTCTCCTTCTCAATTTGCAATGCTTTGGCAAACATGACCGGCCGGACAATCCCGGCCACGGTGTATTCGGGCGAGAATCTACTCTCCGCAGGTCCGAATTTCAACACCGTAAAAATATTTAAAAGGCTACCAGGGTGCTGAAGAAGAATTGAAATTCCCACTTCACAGTAAAAACCTCGTAGGACCGTCACCCCGGCGAAGGCCGGGGTCCAGTGTTTTGTTCGTAAAATCAAGTAGTTCAAAAAAGTCCTGGATTCCGGCCTTCGAGGCTGTGTCATTATTAGATTTTGGAGGGACATTGGGTCGGACCCCAGACACGGCCCGATACTCTATGGTTGAGACCACCGGGGAAGGGTGAAGGATTTGAATGATGGCATCTGCTTGGCGCGCGAATGCAAAACCAAGTCTGGCATTCATGTTTTAAAATAGTATAATCGTTAATGGCGGAACTGGAGGATGAGGTCAATGGGTAAGAAAACTGTCTATATCGAGACATCAATCATTTCATACCTGACGGCTCGACCGTCCCGTGACCTGCTGGCCGCCGCTTGGCAAAAAGTTACCATGGATTGGTGGGATACACAACGGGACCGCTTTAACTTATACACATAGGACATCGTGATCGAAGAGGCCGCAAGAGGAGATGATTCAGCCGTTTTCAGGAGGCTTCAAGTCTTGGCAGGGATTCCCGCGCTGGAAATAACAAATGAAGTTGTCGCATTGTCCGAAGCACTTATTGATGCCAAAGCACTCCCGCAAAAAGCCGTAGGCGATTCCCTCCATATCGCACTGTCTGCCGTGCATGGGCTGGATTATCTCCTCACCTGGAACTACCGTCATATTGACAATGCCGAGACGAAACCTTTAGTTCGAGCGGTTTGTCTGGCAAACGGGTATGCATATCCCGAGATATGTACGCCCCAGGAACTCATGGGGGTATATGAAAATGGCTGATGAAATCATCGCGGAACTTTGGAAAGTCAAGGATGCTATCGCAGAGGAATACGGTTGCGATGTAAAGGCGCTGGCAGCCCATTTGCGAACGAAGAAACGTGAAGAAGACGACCGGGTTATTGACCTTCGATCTATGAAACAAGCCGCCGAACAAAAAAATCCAGGGGACTGCGAACCCGTGGGAGCGTGACAGTACCGAACTTTTGCCGTTGAAGTTTGCCAACCACCGCAGAGAATGGACTTCGACCTTTTACTAAATCAGATGGCAAATTGACCAGTATTGTCGAGCCAGTCACTCGTTTTGAGCGACGATTCAACCACCATGAAATGACTATCGATACTGTTGTGATAACGGCAACCAGTGGCTTTGCAAACGGGAGGAAACCAGCCCCTCAAAGTCCTCACCGACAAAGAATGTGCCGTTACGGGCATTGACTCGCCGCCTTTCAAATTGGTCTATCACCGCTGCCGGGCGCGTATCGGGAGCGGTATTTTATACCCGGGTTCGAGCGCTTCCTTCTTCGGATTGTAGATCCGGATCGTGAGGTTGAACTTGTCGCTCGGCGGAATCGGCAGCCAGTTCGACTCTTTGTCCACGCTGGGCGATTCGTGCTGCATAAAGATATTGAGGGAGCCATCGGCGTTGTATTTCAGCATGTTCGGAAGCAGCCCGTAGCCGATAGGCAAGCACTTGTTCCGCACTGCTGCAAGTTACCAGCTAATCACTATATTTTTTAAAATAATCTGGTTGTTCAACTTGAAAGTAATCGTACGGTAATTACCCTTACTTATAAGATCCGGAAACCGTGCTCGTTTGGTGGCTTGGAGGCGAAGGGCTTTTCGTGCCGAACCTGGTGAGCCGGAGAAGACCCACGGGATCAATGCATTATCTGAGGACCCTGCGACCCCACATGGGTTCATGGTGCAGCGAAATTTCCATCAGCAAGGCGATAATCAAATCAGTTCAGATTACCTCTCAAGAGAGATGCGGGATAGGCGCCACATGTTGAGCGTACCTGCACATGCCCCCGGAAAAGTCATACAAAAAGGAGAGGAGCCACAAAATGGGAAAGGGAAGGTATTTACTGATATTTATTGGAGTGATTGCCGCACTCGCCATGGCTGTATCCCAGACTGTGGCGCAGGAGAAGAACCCGGAGCGTAACGCGTACTTCGGCGAGACCCACATCCACACCAGCTGGTCGGTGGACGCGTGGGTGATGGGCAATCGCATCACCGGCCCCGACGAGGCCTACAAGTACGCCCAGGGTCAGACCATCAAACACCCTATGGGCTTCGACATCAAGATCGACACGCCGCTCGACTTCATGGGTGTGACCGACCACGCAGAGTACGTCGGCATCACCAAGCAGGCCAACACTCCTGGCTCCTACGTGAGCAAGCTGCCCCAGGCGCAGCCCATGATTATGAAAGACCCGAACAGCCAGGCGGAGCAACAGCGAGTCTTCTCATATCTGCTCAAGCTCGCCGGGAGCGCGCCGGTGAAGGCGTTCATGAACCCGAAGATCACGGCCACGGTG
>CAVRZU010000164.1:0-18912 GCA_963725365.1 uncultured delta proteobacterium
AAATAAACAGCTCTCCATTCTGGATATGTAGTGTATACATTAATATGCCCCTTATCGATTAAATTTCGAATATTCTAGTGCCTTGCGTGACGATGCATATGGAACCTTTGCGTATCCGGTTGTCAAACTCGAATCGGTAGCAATTTGACCTAACATTCCGAAATTTCCTAAAGTCGCCTGACCAGTGGCACCCATACTTTCGCCGCTGTGTAGAGATATCTTATTTTTTTCAAGATCAGGTTGCATTTGGCCATATAATGATTCGATATGGATATCATCCAAATAATAAAAATAAATTGGAGGATTTAACTTAGGCGCTATTGATATGGCGGACATGTTGATCGCATAATCAACCATACTGTCTATAAATATAAATTTTCTACCTTGCGTAAAAGAAACTACAAATAATGCAATAACAATAAGTGCAATTGACACTTTACATATTATTAACCATGAATGTTGTGTTGCCTTGAGAATAGTGTGCCTAAAGCGATAAAGTATATAAATACATATTATAATAGCTACAACAATTGACCAAGCGGTAATTGGAGTGATACGAAAATCTTCGACGAAAGAAATCCATTGGGCTGGTTGCCGATACCCTGAACGGTAGATAAAATAGAACCACCACGCGGGAAACAGAATGCATCCTATCAAGACGTAGAGTGCAATGCATGGCAACAGAAGACCTATGCTTTTTTTACCTTTAAGATACAACGATTAATGAGTTCTTCGTATTCCATTTCTTTGAAAACTCCAACAAGTACATATCCCATCTCTGTGGCTATCCACCAAATTCCATTGACCCGAGAAGCCTAATTTCAAAGAATATGGACAGAATACAACAGTGTCCAGTTTCGCACGCTGTTTTAACTCGCTTTTTTGGTCGCTGGCAAATTGGGCAAAACACATTCCGTCAAGTTACTACACGAAAAAGTGTTCGCCAAATTTGCGCACCTTATATAATTAAAAATTATGACATCGCCGATCATTCCCTTTCGGCATTTCCAGGGTATCCGATTCCCTGGATTTATCCGATATCAAAATCACGTCATATCAGGATTGCCTGTGCAATGAGGGAGTCTTGTTTCTACTCCCTTTCGGTCTGCTTAGGATTGCCTGATTGGTAACCGTTTACCGGGGTGTGTCAGCCGATGACGGAAGGCAGCTACTCTTGCCGAAAAAACGCGGTCATGAGATTAGAGAGAAACCGGAAAGGGTTCCTCGCCTAATCTGACAGGTTCGGGTAACGGTGAGGATTCGTTCGTTGAAGCGCTCTCCACCGCAGGACTGATTACCAAAGCAGATTTCGCGCCATTGAACGGCAGGCCGGATTGCTCGCTCAGCCGCATTGTCGTTTTCGCTCGATACCCTCAACGCGCAAGAAGGTGAAAAGAATGTCCCAGTTTTTGAGGAAACCGGCTGCCGGCGTCCGGACGTCTTTATCCGAGCTTTCCCGGTAGCGCAGGCACGAGCTTTTCATGCGGCCACGGATGAGGGCGCTCGCCTGCCACAATTCTTCGCGGTGCGATAGTTCCTTGAAGGTATGCCAGTAGCTAAAGAGCGTACCAACCTCTTTTAGCATATGTCTGGCACACATATAGGCATCCGGACTTGCCCGGTGGTGTCCCATCGCGAGGTATTTTGGATGGCGGCGAATTGGAACGTGAGTTGGCTGTGAAATACAAAGGGATGAGCGAAATTGTCAAAACCAGAAGGCCACGTACAGGATCTCTGCTTCGGTCAATTGCTTGGCATTACGGAGTCCATGGCTGAACATGAGGATATTGATTCCGACCTTCGAGAGCTGCGTTGGGACTAACTCGGTATCCTTGGATCACTTCCCCCTATCTCGCCAGCGCCACAAAAACCTGTGACCGCTATTGTGACAAAGAAGTAATAGAAGGTGTTTCCATCTGGGGAAAAGTTGCGAGAGAATTCTGGGATAATCATGGCAATACTTGTTTTTGTTGCAGGATATAGCTAACCTAAGATGTGAATTAAAAGGTAAGCTCACGTGCTAAATGGATAGGAGGTTTCCTGGAATATGGACAAACTGACCGTTTCGGTCGAGATACCCAAATCCATCTGTGCCGCCGCGGGAGTCCGCGAGACTGAATTAGCCGAGACGATGTTGGCGGCCTTGGTTGTCGATCTATATCGTCAGGGACGGATCTCTTTTGGGAAAGCAGCCGAAGCAGCCGGCGTCTCCCGCTATGAGATGATTGAGCTCCTGGCAAGACGTGATGTCTTCCTTTCCTACAATGTGCAGGATGCAGCCGCTGACCTCAAAACCCTCGGGGAACTCCCCCCCGAATGAAAGTCGTCTCCGACTCTACTCCCCTTATTCATCTCTCGGCAATGAGGCGATTGGATGTGCTGAAGGTGCTGTTCGGAGAGGTTCTCATTCCAGAAGAGGTCTATGAGGAAGTAGTCCTTCAGAGGGGCGAGAGAGCGGGTAGTGTAGAAGTACGCAAAGCCGACTGGATCAGGCAATCTCAAGTTCCAAACAGAGCAGTTTTGCAGACCCTGCAGGTTACCCTTTGAGCCGGGGAAGCTGCATGCATTGCCCTTGCCTGCTCGGTGAGCGCCGATCTGGTCATCCTCGATGATAAACTGGCACGGCTTCACGCATTAGCGCTGGGACTGAAAATAACCGGAACTGTTGGCATCTTGCTCCAATGCGCGAAAAGGGGTGTCTTAAATTTTGAAGCGGCGATGGCGGACCTCCTTGCCACCGGCTTTCGATTATCGCCAGCGGAGGCAAAACGTATCATTGAGCTTTGGGTTCGGCAAAGATAATAATTACGAATAGTCTTTTCCTTGACTACCGCTTAAATGGGTGTATATACATTATCTGTAAACCAACTCTGCCTTGACCATATGGAATTATCGGGAGTATCTCAGCAAAAGTGAGAAGGAATACGGGACGATGCGACATTTTGCTTTTGCTTTTGCTTTTGCTTTTTCCTTTGCCTTTTTACTTTTTACTTTGCATTCCAAAGGAATGCGTGCGCAGGCTTTAACACCATGGCGGATGATCCGGAAATCCTGAATCGTGACAGATGTAAACAGATAGGACGCATTTGCGCCTGCTACAATTTGCGCAGGGCTGCCCGGGCCATTACCCGGCTCTACGACGATTTCCTGAGGCCAAGCGGTCTGCGAACCACTCAATTTTCCGTGCTCATGACAGTAAGGCTGCTGGGGCCTGTGGCCTTGACCAAACTGGCGGAGTTGACCGTAACCGAGCGCACGACATTGACGCGAAATTTGAGGGTTCTCGAAAAGAAAGGCTTCATCCGCATCGAACCGGGCAAAGACGCCAGAGAGCGCCAGGTGAGTAATACCGAAAAAGGCCAGGATATCCTGATGTCGGCCATACCCCTGTGGCAGGCCGCCCAGGCGCATATCGAAAATGGACTTGGCGATGAGCGCGTGGGCAGCCTGCTGAAAGACCTTTCGGAAATTGTTTCACTTTCCCGCGCGAAGTAGTGTTTTTTTATATAAATACGTGCATATACACTTCGATCTTAACCCGCAAAACAAGGAGCAACATCATGAGTGAGGCAAGCTTCAAAGAGATGGCCGAGTGGCTGCGCAATGACTTAAGGCTGAAGACCTTCCCCGTGGCGGCCAAGTTCTTGAAAAACAAATCGGAAATCCCGGAGAAGGCGCGCCGGCCCTCCGTTGCGCTCGGGAAAAGAGTTACTGTTTGCCAGGGGGTTACCATGGCCAGAAACTACGGCTGGACGGTCGGGCTCACAAAAGAGGACCAGATCTGTGTACCGGCTGCGATAATCTTTGGTTTTAGCGATTCTTCCGACCCGCCCGATTCTCTGGCCGGGCTCTTTTGTGAGATAAACTTTTCCAGCGATGCCGGCCTTGCCCGCAAGGAAACCTCTTCCATGAACCGGTTTGAAAAGGGAGAGATCGAAGCGATCGTTTTGGCTCCGGTGGAAAAGGCCCCTTTTGAGCCGGACACGGTCCTGATCTACGGTAATCCCGCTCAAATGATGCGTCTTGCCCAGGCATGGAGCTATGCCACAGGCGAGCGGGTTTCGGGGGAATTTGGAGGCAAGGTGGAGTGTGATGAAAGCCTCATCGCCCCCTTCAAGATGCAACGCCCCAGGATGGTGATTCCCGGGCACGGGGAGCGCATTTTTGCCGCAACTCAGGATGATGAGGCGGCATTTGCCGTTCCGGGCAAAAACTTCCCTGAAATTATCAACGGACTCAAAGAGGTAGGCAAGGCGATCGGAGCACGTTACCCGATAACTCCCTATCAGAACTTCCAGCCGGAATTGCCGCCGGCCCACAAGAAATTGGGGAAAGAACTGGGCATTCTGTAAATTCAAGGTAATGGGTTATGGGTAATGGGTAAAAGCCTATAACCCATAACCCCTGACCTGCACTTATAATTCGAACATTTCCGGGTAAATCTTCGGATCGGCTTTCCTTGTTTTGAAAGCGCCGATTTGTTCGAGCCACTCGATATAGGCCGCAAGGTCCATGTTCTGATTGCTCCGCGGGCGCTTCATGGCCAGCAAATCTTCCGGGGTCAGATGAAGGCCGGAGTCCAGATCGAGGTGGTTTTTGCCTTTATTCGTCCTGTTTTCTTCCGGTAAGCTCATAGAATTTCTCCAGCAGTCCGTATTTTTCAAAGTAGCCTCTGACCTCATCAATATCAATATCAGTGTAATTTTGATGTTCACGGTATTTTTATTTCCCGGAAGAAATCCTGGCCTTCAGTTGTTGGATTTGGGCGGCGCTCATTTCGCGGCCGTCAGCGCCAAGGACCGTCGCCGAGGGTGGGACCTCCAGTTGGAAAAGCGCGGGATCGAGGCTGGCGTGGGGCGTAAAGGATTCAATCGAAATCTCGTTGGTGTTGCCCAGAACATCGTGAGTTTGTACGCGGGTTATCCGATAGGTTTGGAGGTCTATCCACAAATAAGCGAGTTTGACGTTTGGGTCTTCCTCTTTGGGGACTAGTTGCAGGACGGCCGTATTCTGGGTTGACTGGATAGGGTCGAGAATCACGTCAAAATGGTTTTTGAGTCCGAGTGCTCCGTCAAAGAAGGCACGGGCCAGAGGTGAGGTGAAAAGCTTTTCCGCATCCAACATCGTGACCTGGTTCTCGGCACGTACATAGAGCCACGAAAACTGGTTATTGGCAACGAAGACCTGTTCCTCGGGCTTGTCGTATTCCCAGCGCATCTGCCGCGGTCTTTCGTAGTAGAGCCTCCCTTGGGCCTCACCGGCGCTGAGGGTGCCCGTTGCCGCCGAGGTGGTCTTCTGCCGAAAAATTGCCGTGAAAGCATGAACGTTCTGGTAATTGGCTTCAGCTTTGGCAAGGATTTCCCCGAGCATCCGGGAGCGGCCGGCCGCCGAGGCATTGCCGGCTGAGCACAAAAGGAAAGGCAATAAGAGAAGGCATAGCGATGCAGTGCGGTAAAAGCCTGTTTTGCGAGTCGCGTGATCTGTATTGTGTGTCATGGAACTCCCTGTATCACGTCCTATAAGTCGTATAGGCCGAATAGGTCCTATGGTTTTGGCAGAGATCAGCCCATCCGCCTTCCGAGGACTTCCCTTGGTTTTATTCCGTCCGAAGGGGATACCAGCCCCTGCTGTTCCATTACTTCTATCATGCGGGCAGCGCGATTGTAGCCAACCCGCAGCCTTCTTTGCAGCATGGATATGGATGCCTGCCTGGTTTCAAGCACGATCTGCACGGCATCTTCGTATTTTACGTCAAGTTCTTCTTCGGCGATTTCAGCAGCAGGGCCTTCCTCCCGCAGGTCAACTCTGTCCTTTAGCGGGTCCTCGATGAGCTTTTGCGCTCTCCAGTGCTCGGTGAGCCTTGCTATTTCGGCATCTGAGACAAAGGCGCCGTGTATGCGTTGCAGTTTTGCCGTACCGGGCGGAAGGAAGAGCATATCGCCTGCTCCCAGCAAAGCTTCGGCGCCCGAACCGTCAAGAATGGTCCTCGAATCGATTTTCGATGAAACCTGGAAAGAAATCCGCGTGGGAATGTTGGCTTTGATTATACCGGTGAGAACGTCCACCGATGGCCTCTGTGTCGCGAGGATGAGGTGGATGCCCGCCGCGCGCGCCATCTGTGCAACGCGGGTGATGGACTCTTCAACCTCGCGGGAGGCAACCATCATCAGGTCGGCAAGCTCGTCAATTATTATCACCACGTAAGGGAGCTTGAAGTGCTGAAGACCGGAATCGGAAACCTCACCGGTTTCAGACCCCTTTGCCGCCTCTTTTCCCTTCACCGGTTTTTCACGGGCGAGCACCCGGTTATAAGTCTCTATGTTTCGAACATTTTTGTCCGCCAGCAGCTTGTAGCGAAGCTCCATCTCCTCGACGGCCCAACGCAGTGCCCTTGTAGCCATTTTTGCGTCGGTTACCACGGGGTGTATCAAATGGGGTATTCCTTCAAAGCTGCTGAGCTCGATCCTTTTAGGGTCGATCAGCAGAACCAGCATCTCTTCGGGTGTGTTTCGGAAAAGAAGACTGATCAAAAGAGTATTGATGCAAACACTTTTACCGGTCCCCGTGGCCCCCGCAATGAGCAGGTGCGGCATTTTGCCGAGATTTGCCGCAAACGGCTGGCCGTTGATGTCTTTTCCGAGGGCGATGGTAAGCGGGGTCGCGGCCAGGGAGAAGATATCCGATTCGAGCACTGCCTTGACGGAAACGAGTTCTTTTTTGATGTTGGGTATTTCGATTCCTACCGCCGCTTTGCCAGGAATGGGAGCAACCACTCGTATGCTGGTCGCCTTTAGCGCCATCGAAAGGTCATCGGCAAGGTTTACGATTCGGCTGATCTTGATTCCAGGAGCAGGCGCGTATTCATACATCGTGATTACCGGCCCCGGATTGATGCCCACCACCTTACCCTGGACGCCGAAATCGGCCAGCTTTTCTTCGAGAACGATCCCGTTTTGTTCGAGCTTTTTCCAGTCGGGTTTGAAGCTTTCCGTTTCATAAGTGTCGAGCATCGTGAGGTCGGGAAGCACATATTGCCCGGACACTGCGCGAACGGCTTCCGGCTCGATGGATTCCTTGCGGGCCTTCTTTGGAACATCTCCGCCTGGGTCGGCGGCGAGGAGGGTTTTGCGCTTTTAGCGGAAATTTTAACTCGAACCGGAGGGGAATCGTGCGCATCCGGTTCAGCTTCTTCCGGATCTTCTTGCGGCGTATTTAGGAAAAGCCATCCGGCCGTCTTGGCCCACCATGTCGAAACCGCCTTCAGCATTGTTTGCAGCGTGAACGGCGTGGAGAGTAAAAGCGCTATTAAAAACACGCCAATCAGGAGCGTATGCGAACCCAGAGCGGAAAGGCGGTCGTCAAGAAACCCTGCGAGGACTTTCCGACTATTCCTCCGGTTGCGAATTCCTGGTCCAAATCGGAACCGAATCCCAATGGAGGGTGCTCAGCGTCATTATGCTCACGATGAGAAGAGCGATGCCCGAGAGCCGGAGCAAGGCCCGCTCCAACCCCGGGTCTCTAAAAAGACGCCAGCTGGCCCACAAACCCGCAAACGCCAACCCGTAGGCGCCTATGCCAAAAATCGAGATCAACGGCCAGGCGATATTCGCCCCGAAGACGCCAACCCAGTTCGGGTGAAATGCTTGGCAGGGTTAAAAATAGTGGGATCTTCTTGGTGATAAGACAAGATGGAGAACAGGACCAGAAGCGAAACGGTCAAAACGCATAAGGCCAATATTTCGTGCTTTTTTCGATCCATCCGGCTAAATCTCCACCACGATCGGATAGATTACCGGTCTCCTGTCCAAAGTACGAATGAAGAAACGCTTCAGTTCGCGTCGTATTTCCTCCTGGAGCAAAGTGCAGTCCAGTCGGCGGTCTTCCTCCAGTTGCTTGTCGATGCTTTCGAATATCAGGCACTTGGCCTCATAAAGAATTTCCGGCTTCGCCTCTTCGTGAATGAATCCCTTGCTGAATATATCCGGGCCGCTAAGAATTTCGTGCGTCTCCTTGTTTACCACCAGCGACGCAATAACAAGCCCGTCTTCCGAGAGGTGTCTGCGGTCCCTGAAGGACCAGGCCTCCTACATCGCCAACCCCTTTGCCGTCTACAAAAACCCTGCCGGATTCAATCCTGTCTTTTATGCAGACAGTGTCCCGGCCGAAGCACATGACCGCGCCGTCTTCCACCAAAAGGCAGTTGTCGGAGCCATGCCGAGGGACAAGGCCAGTTGCCTGTGCTTCATAAGATGGCGGTATTCACCGTGAATCGGGATGAAGTAGCGGGGTTGGACCACGTTTATGAGTATTTTGAGCTCTTCCTGATAAGCGTGTCCCGAGACATGGATGTCTTTGACCTGCTCGTGTATTACGTCAGCTCCGTTCCTGCACAGGTGATTTATTATGTTTTGAATGGTGCGCTCGTTTCCGGGAATGAACTTGGAGGAAAGGATTATCGTATCGCCTTCCCTGATTTTGAGCTTCTTGTGATCGTTGAATGCCATTCGGCTAAGGGCGCTCATCGGTTCGCCCTGCGTCCCGGTGGTAAGCATCATCACCTGGGAGTCGGGCATGTATTGAAGGTCCTGAATCGATATCTCATCGTCCCTTGTAAAATCGAGATATCCCAGTTCTCGTGCGATCCGCACGTTTGCAATCATCGATTTGCCGTTGAGCAGCACCTTGCGGCCGAATTCGCGGGCAATATGGATAAGCTGCTGGATTCGGTGCAGATTGCTTGCAAATACGGCGACAATCATCCTTCCCTGCTTTTCCTGGAATATTTCGCGAAGCGTCGCGCCCACTTCCTTCTCGGATACCGTGTATCCCTCGCGCTCCACATTGGTCGAATCGGAAAAAAGGGCCAGTACTCCTTCTTCGCCATAAGAGCCAAGCCTCGCGATATCAAACCTTTGGCCATCCACGGGTGTGTTGTCTATCTTGAAGTCCCCGGAATGGATGATATGCCGACAGGAGTGCGAATGGCAAGCGCCACGCCATCGGGGATGCTGTGGCAGACCCGGATGAACTCGAAACTGAACGGCCCCAGCTCGATCACCTGAGCGGGGAGATCTGAACAAGATCGGCCCTGTCGAGCAAATTATGCTCGCGGAGTTTTTCCCTGATCAGGGCAAGGGTGAGGGCTGTTCCGTATATCGGGATTGCCAGTTCCCGGATGAGAAAGGGAATGGCGCCTATATGGTCTTCATGGCCGTGAGTCACGACCAGGCCGGCCACCTTTGTCCCTGTTCTTGAGAAGATAGCTGAAATCGGGGATGACTATGTCGATGCCCAGCATTTCTTCTTCGGGAAACATCAATCCCGAATCGACCACTACGATGGTATTCTCATATTCGAAGACCATCATGTTGAGGCCAATTTCGCCCAGACCACCGAGTGGATGATTTTTAAAAGTGGGATCAGTCGGTTTTTCAGGCATCGCTGCAGATGCTACCCCCGTTATGGTAAAATGGGCTTTTGACTTCAGGCTCGACTTTGGCGTCTTCCCCGGCCTCCTCAGGCGTCAGGTTGGCGCGGATCGCCTCCCTGACCTGCTCGATCAGCATCTCTCGGCTCCTGCTATCCATACCGCGTCGTCTGAATCGGGCTTGCCTATTGAAAACCTGATTTCCCCCGGATGGATCATCCAACTGTCTTTGGGTAGAATGCGATACGATCCGCTGATGCTGATCGGGACAATGGGCTGCTGGGATTTGGGGCCAAGGACAAATCCGCCCTTTTTGAAATCCCTGATTACCCCGTCCGCGCTCCTGGTGCCCTTCAGGGAAGACGAACACGGACGTCCCCTGCCGAACCACTTCGGCGGCCCTGTTCATGCTGGCCAGCGCTTTCCTGTGGTCCTTGCGGTCAATCGGGATATAGCCCGCGCTGGTCATTGCCCGCCCAAGGACGGAATTTTGAAAAGCTCCTCTTTGGCAAGCCAGCTAAAACGTATCGGCAATTTCCCGAGCGCCGTGAAAATATCGAACCATCCCTGGTGATTGCTGACGAATATGTACGGACCATGGTCATTGATATTTTCCACCCCCTGGATGTTGACCTTTACACCGGCGGCCCAAAGATTTGTGTTGCCCCAGATTTTCGCCATAAGACCCGGCCAGCCCCGGCTCACAAAAGATCCTATCACGGCGGAACTGCCCAGAACCATGGTCGAAATAAAAAAAATAATGTAAAAGAAAGCCGAGCGTAATAATCTCATTTCACCCCCCTTAGGGTGAGTTCATATATCTAGTAATAAATTTGAAGTTTGATCTCAAACATTCAGTCTAAACTCTTTCCAAAGGGGAGTCAAATGGAACAGGGATGGCGGTCATTTCTGAGTTTTGAGCAGTTGCTCGAAACTAAAAACTCAAAACTGCCCAATCAATCCCATATGGTTTTGTTCCTTTTGAGATTCATGATATATGATGTTCGGAATCGAGGGAGTTCAAGGCCTTAATTTCGCTTGAAGGAAGGTAAAATATGTCTAAAGGGACGATCAACAAGGTTATTTTAATCGGAAGATTGGGGGCTGATCCGGATATTCGATACAGTCCCAACGGGGTCGCAGTTGCCAAATTCAATCTCGCGACCAATGATTTTGTTTCCTCGGGAACGGAAGGCAACCGGGAGGAAAAAACGGAATGGCACCGGATCGTCACCTTCAACAAAACGGCCGAGTTTTGTGGGAATTATCTGGCCAAGGGGAGGCTGGTCTTTGTTGAAGGCAGCATTCGGACTAACCAGTGGGAGGACCCCCAAGGTCAGAAACGCTATATGACTGAAATTATAGCTCGGGAAATCCAGTTGCTGGGCAGTGGTGCGGATGGCCAGGGGCAGGGCCAAGGCCAGAGCCCGGGGCAGGGACAGAGCCAGGGACAGCAGCAGGGGCCTGCAGGCGACCGCAACCAGATGAGAAACCCCGGTCCGGCGGGGCGTTCTGCCGTAGAAGAGCTGCCCGCCCGTACCGGAGGACCACCCGACGATGATATACCCTTTTAAATTAGGAATTGGGAATTAGGGATTGAGGGATTGAGGTTTCATCCGTGTCTAAAAAGTCTTTGGCCCGACCCTCGTCACTCAGTCCTTCTTTCGTCCATCCGCTTCTGGAAGCGATGGATTGAGGGATTGGGGTTTTATCAGAGTCTTATCCGTGTCTAAAAAGTCTTTTGCCTCGTACTCCGTTCATTAAGAACGATCCGCAGATAGACGCATGAATTAAAATAATCTGCGAAAATCCGCGTCATCTCGAGATCAACCGTGGCCCTTCGAACGAATCGCCGGGTTGCGCTCCAATTGTCGATCGGATAAACGGTTCTTGTCGGCACTCTTTACAGGTTATTTTTAAATCCTGTTAGTCCTGAGCCTCGTGCAAAACTCCATTTTAGAAGGGTTTGCGGGCTTCCAGCCCGCAAAGTAAATCCCTGACATTTTGCAAGAGGCTCTCCTGTTAATCCTGTCTGAGAAGCTTTTCCTTCCTGCTCCCCGCTTCATTTCTTAAGCAGATGTTCAACTTCATCTATCAGTTGAAGAAATTCCTTTGACAGCCTGTACTGGTCGAGCGATTTCTGATGTTCGAGCCAGGTCTCCCATACTCTCAGCCATTCGGAATTGCGCCAGTAACAATCCGAATCGGGCCGGGTCCCGTCGCTCCTGGAACGGTACTCTTCATATTCCTCATTGCATGATTTGCAAAAACTGTACGGCGAAGCAAACCTGGACTGCTCCTGGGCGTCCATGGGGCCCCCGCATTTTGAGCACTTTACTGAGCACCGGGTACAATGAAAGATTTTCCGCAGGGATTCGATCTTGAGCTGGCGGACAACGTTGTCGCGCTCCGACTTGAAGCTTTCCGCTTTCTTTGCAAATTGGAGGATCTCGGCCATTTGTCCCTCATTTCTTGGCTGTGACAAAAAAAGATTGATCTTCGGTGCTTCTCCGTACTTCGCATTCGGATAACGAGTCATCCCGCCCAGTCTGTGTCCCCGCGGAGTGGCCCGCTTCGGAGTAACCTCCGGACCCCGGCGTTCCGGCATATACCGGCGCCTGCGGAGCTTTCGCCTTCTCCGAGCCCGGCTCTTCGCGGACAAGGCCAGGGTTGGCAGAATTTCCATCCGCCGCCCGGGGCGGGGCAGGAGGGAGAGCCGGCGAATCCTGACGGTCGTCCTGGTCTCCAAGCCCCTCGCTGGCTTCGGAAAGATTGAAAAGCTGTTGGGTAAAATCCATGTAACCGGCCCGCGCGTCTCTTTGCGCCTTCTTTTTCAAAAAAACGATAGGATCGTGTAAAAACTTTTTGATGATCGATGCGGTGAGGATTTCAATTGCTTCCTTTTGTCTGCCGCTTAAGTCCGGAAGCTGGGAGAATGTTTTCCTGAGTTCGCTTTGTCTTATCTTCTCGGCTTTTTGCCGCACTGAAACTATCGTGGGCACCGCGCTCAGGCTGTTAATCCAATTCTTGAACTTGACGGTTTCCTCATCGATGATATGTTCGGCTGTCCGCGCCTGGCTCATCCGTTCTTCCCTGTTGAGGTCGATTACCCCTTGCAGGTCGTCTATGTCATACACGTAGACGTTATCTATCTGGTTTACTCTCGGATCGACATTCCTGGGCACCGCTATATCGATGAAGAAAAGGGGCTTGTTGCGCCGCTCCCGCATCCTGGACTTGACTTGCTGGTGATCGATCACATACTCCTGGGCGCCCGTGGAACAAACCACTATGTCCGTTGACCTCAACGCATCGAGAAACCGGTCGAAGGCGATCGTCTCGGCCTTGAACCTGGCGGCCAGCTCCATTGCCCGCTCCAGGGTGCGGTTGGCTACCGTCATGCGGCGTACGCCCTGCCTCAGGAAATGTTCGGCGGCAAGTTCGGCCATTTCTCCAGCGCCGATAAGCAGCACGCTCTTGCCCCCGAGGTCGCCGAAAATCTTCCGGGCCAGCTCGACGGCCGCATAACTTACCGACACGGCGCACGAACCGATGCAGGTCTGAGTTCTAACGCGCTTGGCAACCGTAAAAGATTTATGCAAAAGCCGGTTGAGCACTACTTTACCGTTCTGTACTCGACCGCGCTGCGGTAGGCCTCCTTTAACTGGCCAAGTATCTGTGGTTCTCCGACAATCATCGAGTCGAGGCTGGATGCGACCATGAACAGGTGTTTGACAGCCTCCAGGTCCTTGTGAACGTAGAGATGAGAATCAAGTGGAACTGAGGCCGGCAGCCCTACATGAGTCCTGAGCACCGCCTTCATCTCTCGTACGCCTTCCGCCAGGGAGTCGCAGGTAAACAGAAATTCCACTCGATTGCAGGTGGACAGGAATACCATCTCATCGACGTGATCGAGGTGCGGGAGCATATGCAGAGGGTTTACATCCTTGCGGCAGGCCACTGCAAGCTGCTCCCGTATTTCCACGGGGGCAGTTTTGTGATTCGTTCCTAATAGTACAATGTGTGACATTACATCTTACCGGAAAGTATCGAATGGTGGCCGCTGAGCAAAAGGTTTGCCACGACAAAGGTAAGAAGAGTTGCCGAAAAACCAATGATCGAAAGCCACGCAGCCCTTCGGCCGCGCCAGCCGACCGTGAGCCGCTCATGGACAAGAACGGCGTAAATTATCCAGGTGACCAGGGACAATATTTCTTTAGGGTCCCAGTTCCAGGTCGAATGCCAGACAAGCGCCGCATAGGCAAACCCGGTTATCAGGCCCGCCGTCATGAGCGGAAAACCCGAAATGAGGCAGCAATGAGCAATGGAGTCAATCCGTTCCAACGGGGGTAGCCGCTCGTAGAGGAATCCGAAATTTTTCCTTTTGATATACCTTTCCTGCAGCAGATACATTACACCGAGGCTGAAGGCCAGCGCAAACAGGGCGTTGGCAAAAAAAAGAGTTGCCACGTGCAAAATAATCCAACCGCTTTTGAATGACTCGCTTTTAATCATTATTTGAGACGGCAGGATCGTCGATGAAATCATGAAAACCACGGCCAGCGGTGATACGAAAGAACCCAGGATGCGAAGCTGCAAGCGGATTTGAACGATAAGATAAGTGAGCACGAACACAAAGGCAAAAACAGAAAGATCTTCCTGAACCGTAGTAAGCGGAAGATGCCCTGTTTGGACCGTGCGCATTATGAGCGCCGCCCCGTGAAAGAGCACGCCGACGAGCATTATGGTCCACGAGATACGGTGCAACTGCTTCCGGTCCCGGAAAAGATAGACCAGGTATCCGACCGTGCCGAAGAGGTAGCAAATCGTAGCTATTACCAGGAAAAGAGATTGCATAGATTTTCCCAGAGAGCTCTTATTTCCGCCTCGGGCATAACCGTGCGGCATGTTTGGATCGTTTTTTCAAAAGCCTTATCCACCTGGCCCTGCTTGAGCCATTCAGGGATGGGGACCGCCGCGAGATCGCTCAATATCTTGCGGCCCTGCTTTTCGACTGCCCCATTGTATTTAAGGCGCTCCCTCAACTCACCCAGCAGCCGGATAAAAAACCCCCATTCGGGTCCGATTTCCGCTTCCAGTTTTTGCCTGAGCAGCTTTGCCGCCGCCGGGCTCAAGCCCGAGGAGGATATGGCGACACTAAGGGTCCCCCGCTCGAAAACCGATGGCACGACAAAAGTGCCAAGGTCCGGTTCGGTGGCCATGTTGCAAAAGACCCCGAGCTCACAGGCATCGGCCGCTATGGCCCGGTTCAAATCAAAATCGTCGGTCGCGGCAAACGCCAGACTAACCCCCTGAAGCTGTGACCTCTCGTATTGCTCTCCGGCCCACGTCACCACTTTTTCCGAGCACTTCCGCTCGATCCAGGTCGAAAGTTCACGGGCGACCAACCGAACTTTGGCCCCATATTTGAGCAAAGTCTTTACCTTGCGCTCACCTACGGCCCCTGCTCCCACCACAAGACAGGTCCGTCCTTCTATGTTTAGAAACAGGGGGTAGTAGTGGACCTGTGTCCCGGTGCGTTTTTTCATAAAAGTTTATTCATGTTCCCCTTGAGGACATCCGGAAACAATGAAAAAGCGTAGGATGGGTAGAGCGTAGCGAAA
The DNA here is from genome assembly GCA_963725365.1 of uncultured delta proteobacterium. GTDB lineage: Bacteria > Desulfobacterota > Syntrophobacteria > Syntrophobacterales > Syntrophobacteraceae > SbD1. The sequence continues at coordinate 15,052 of CAVRZU010000164.1, forward strand.
CCCATCAAAAACTTTTCGGAACACTATCAGTCAGAGGTGCGTAGCTGTATTCGTTCTGACTCGTACTTTGTATCATTGATGCTTTGATTAAACAAGGGGGCGCAGAGGGAGCACGGAGCAGGAAGCAGGCCCCCGAGTTTCTTTCCGCTTCCAGCTTCCACCTGAATCCCTAAAATTGGAGATTTTTCAATAAGGTGAAATTCCCCTGCGTTCCACGTTAATCCAGTCAAATTCTCATTGCGCTATATAGCGTCGAGCACCTCGCCGTTCATGGCGCCTTCGAGGGCTTGCACATACGCGCGCGCAACCACGTCTATTGGAGTTCCGATCGATGGGTCCATGTTGAAGGCCTTGAGCGTATCAACCACCCAATTCGGGCTTACTACGTTGATGCGCAGGCCCCTGGGCATTTCGAGCGCCGCCGCCCTGGCAAAGCCTTCGAGTGCCGAGTTCACGAGACTGATCGCAGTCGAACCATTCATGGGCTTGCGGCTCAATATGCCACTCGTAAGCGTGAACGATCCGTTATCGCTTATGTGTTCTATGCCCAGGCGCACCAGGTTTACCTGCCCCATCAGCTTACTGTTCAGGCCAAGTGCAAAGTCGGCGTCAGTAAGAGAAGTCATGGGACCAAACCTGGCAAGTCCCGCTGCGCTGATCACGGCATCGACCCGTCCTGTTGTCTCGAACATCCTTGAGATAGATGTCCTGTCGGCAATATCGACCTTGATAACAGATTTGGTCATGCTGACCGGGATCACCTCGTGGCGGTTGCCGATCGCCTGCAAAACGGCGCTGCCTATTGTTCCCGTTGCACCAATTATAATGATCTTCATGTTTTTACCCTCCTAAATAAGATGAGCGGGTATAAAGACAATCTAATAACAATCTATGAACAACTTTGAACAATCTATGAACAATTGTTCAAACCAGTCAAATATACGGTGTTTGCCCACTCAGTCCTGAGTCCTGAGTCCTGAATTCCGGTGGTCCTTGACTTATCGTACGTGATGGCGTACATGAATATTACGAAAGGAATAAACGGGTATGGCAACAATTACGGCCAGCGAGGCTCGATCCAAGCTCTACCGGCTGATCGATGAGACAGCAGCTTCCCATGAGCCTGTTCTGATTACCGGCAAACGGACCAATGCCGTCCTGGTCTCCGAGGAGGATTGGCGGGCCATACAGGAGACCGTGTATCTGCTGTCCTTGCCGGGAATGCGGGAATCTATCATAGAGGGACTGAGCACCCCCATGGCAGAGTGTGCGAAGGACCTCGACTGGTGAAATGGCGGCTTGTCTTCACGAAGCAAGCTCAGAAAGATGCTCTGAAGCTGTCTGCTGCAGGGTTGCGCTCCAGAGCGGAACAACTCTTGGACATCCTTCGAGAAAACCCTTATCAGAACCCTCCACCTTATGAGAATCTGGTCGGTGATCTGGCAGGAGCCGTCTCTCGCAGAATTAACATTCAACATCGGCTGGTGTATCAGGTAATTGAGGAACAGAAGGTAGTCAAGGTCATTAGAATGTGGACTCATTACGAATAAGGTGATGGGCTTTCCTCAGTCCTCAGTCCTCAGTCCTCGGTCCTCAGTCCTCAGTCCTCGGTCCTCAGTCCTCAGTCCTCAACTCAACGAATCTCGATCCCTTGAAGCCTTTTCCATGTCTGCTCCGAATACCAGATGTCTATAAATTCCCCGATGGAGCTTTGTTCCCCTGCCGCCATCTTTTCGGCGATCGGCTTGCGTAGCAGCATCTTGATGCTTTGGAAGGCAGCCGGGTCTTTGTCTGCGAAATCGCCTCCGATCTTTCTCGCATGTTCCTGCAAATGGACCTCGTCAACCACTTCATCGACAAGTCCGAGACGCTGAGCCTCTTCGGCTGCATACATGCCGCCTGTCAGAAGGATGCGTTCAGCATTCCTCCCTCCAACGAGGTGTTTCAATATTTCCACGCCTCCAGCAAATACAGACGCCCCGAAGCTGATTTCATTGAGCGAGATCCTGGCTTTTCCGCAAACCATGATCCTGTAGTCACACGCAATGGCGAGCATGCACCCGCCGGCTATGGTATGGCCGTTTAGCGCCGCCACAATGGGCTTTGGAAAAAGGAATATCCGGGTATAAAGAGCTGCAAATTTGGTCAGATACCCGGAGAATTCCTCTTTCGAATAACTAAGGAACTCCGGGATGTCGAATCCGAACGAGAAGAATTTCCCAGTTCCGCGCAAGATGATTGCCCTTGTGGATTCATCGGTTTCCAGGCCTTTCAGGCAACTGCCTATTTCCTCTATCGTTTGCTCGTTGAAGGCATTCACTTTGCCCCTGCAGATCGAGACCGTCGCAAGGCCATCTTCTTTGGAAACTTTTAAAAATTCCACGGCTCTCCCCCTCAGTCCTGCGTTCAGTCTTAGACACAAATGGACACGGATGGAAGACGACCAGCCACTGAAAACTGCTTTATTTCTGTTTTCCCAACGACTGACCACCAGCCACTAACGACTGCTTTATTGTGTCTTCCTGCAAAATCCCGTAAAGGTCCCCCGCGAAAATGACCTGCCCGTTGCCGGCAGCAACGACCGGAATGTATTCTATGGATAGTGGAACGGGCTGTGAGAGCTTCACGAAGACTTGGCGGGACCCTTCGAGAACGGATTGCATCTTGTCTGCATATTGGCTGCCGTCATCTCTAAAAAGAGTCTCTGCAAGCTCGAGGGCCTTATCGACCCTGACGCATCCGTGTGAAAAATCCCGGCGCGACCTGGCGAACAGATTCTTGAGAGGCGTATCGTGCAGGTAAACGGCAAAAGGGTTGGGAAATTCGAATTTTACGCGGCCGAGCGCGTTTTTAGGCCCGGGGCTCTGAAAAAGCCGATGCGCTCCCGAGGGAGCGGTCATGCTCACATAGCCGTGATTTTTAAACCACTCGGGGTCGGACTTGGCCTGTGACGTCAGTTCGAGCTTAATGCGATCATTAACATACCATCGCGGATTAAGGATTATTTGTTGAATTGAGCTGGTCATGGTTGGAGTTTGGTTTTCTCCCACCATTTTGCCTCGAAATTTTACCTTCTTGCCGGCCACTTTTCCGACGACGATCCTGTGGGTCTCCCGCAATTGTCCTTCTTTGTAATATTCGAGCATAAACCGGGGAATGTTGATTCGAATAAACCGGTCGAACTGGCGCGAAGGGCTTTGCCGTTCGGCTTTCATTGCCCAGGCGATCAAGTCTGCTTTCTGCTGAAACGAGACGTTTAACCACTGTACTGTCTGCTGGCCCAGAACCCCGTCCGGGTCAAGCAAGTGGGCTTTTTGAAATTCTTTCACCGCCCCTTGGGTCACCGAGTCATATGTGCCTGTAAAATTTCCGGAATAGAAACCCTCCTGCTGTAATCTCTTTTGCAAGTCGCGGATGTGGTTGCCGGACTCTCCGTAGCGCGGCTTTAAGCTGATGGCAACACGCTGCGGGGCATCACTTGCCGCAAGTTTTTTATACCTGCCGTAGGCGGAAATCAACGCTTCATAGCCGAATGTTTTCGGCTCGAGTTCTTTGAAAAACTTCGAAACCGGGATCTCGCCCAAAAGGGCCTTTTGGGCCTCTTCTTTCTGGAAATACGGATCCATTTCCATTGCCAGGAGCAAGAAAGCGGTGGTGAACCGGACATCGGCATCGGCGGCTGAACGGAAGACTTTCCGGTATTCTTGCAGAATTGCCTCGGAGTTTGTTTCTTTTGGCGCCGTCGGCCTCGTGGAACGATCTGTGGAAGTCGCAGATTGCGGGGCATCCATAAGTGAGTCTGCCCTGACGTCAATATATCCGGGATCGGCGGCCTTGAGCCCGGACCGGCTTTGACGGAGT
>CAVRZU010000165.1:0-3601 GCA_963725365.1 uncultured delta proteobacterium
TCAAAAGAATAAATCCGGCGCAGTACATGCCCAGAGCAGCGAGGAGTACTCTTAAAAAGCTTGAATGGACCCCGGAGAAATCGGTAATCTGGAGGCGGCGCCTGAGCTGGAAACAAAAATGACCGTGATGATGGCGAGCGTGACAGTCGTAGAAAGCGCAATGCCTTTTACACCTAGCACCTTCATGAAAAGAATATCGAAAATAAGATTGAGGCTGACGGTGAGCCAACCCATATGGAAAAGAGATTTGGATTGTTTGATCGCGATGAAAAAATCGCCGTTCAGACAGGAATAGCCGAAAAAGAAAAGGCCCAGAGTGTAGCAAGACAAGACTTGGGCGGTCTGCTTGGCCGCATGCATGTCGAAAGCACCACGCTGAAAGATGAGTATGACGATGTCCTCGGAAAAAAGGAGCACCAGGCATGTAATCGGGACGGTGAGGGTGAACAGGAAGACGATGCTCCGTTTGTAGATGTTCCCCAGTTCAAGGAAATTGTCCTTGGCCGCATATTCGCTTATAAAGGGGAGCATCGCTCTGGTTATTGCCATAACCAGGACTTGAGTCGGAAGATCGTTGATCCTGCCGGCATATCTCAGCGTCGTAACGGACCCAGGCGATAGAAAGGTCGCCATCACCAGATCTACGAACCCGGTTGAATAGGCAAGAAGATTGCTGCCAAGCAGAGGAAGCATCAGCATTACGAAAGCGTTCAGCCTGACTTTGTCGAACCGCGGTTTTGTGTTGAAAACAATGCTCTTTGTCAAAGTGACGGAAGTGGTCAGATACAAAACATTGATAGCTGTTCCCACCAGAGTGCCCCAGACCAGGGTATCGATGGTGACATTATCATGGAGCAAGAATACGATGATCGTGATATTGATGAAGGTGGGGGCAACACCCAGGCTCCAGAACATCTTTCTGGCAAAGAGCAGCCCCCGAAAAAGAAATGTTGCCCCATCTATGAAGATGAGGAGCATCAGCATGCGAGCGAGTCTGGCTCCGAGCAACTTTCCTTCCGGACTGAAGCGACTGCCCAATGCGTTGAAAATAAAGGGGGCGTATAGATAGCACACAATCATCAGCAGGGCAAAAAAAGCCCCGGAAGCATAACAAAGCCCCAAGGCATCCGCATTGGTTTCCCTCGGAGAAGACGTGTTCGACCATTCGTGGTAGAGCCGCACGAAGGCGGCACTGAAGGCTCCGCCCAGAAGGAGGACGACGATAGCAGGAAAGAGGTATGCGATGTTGTAGACGTCCATTTCGGAGGAAATTCCGAAGCGATGCGCAACGAGCATTTCTTTGAACATGGCGAGGAGTTTGTCCACCAGTGTCAGAGAAATGATGACAAGGCTCGCCTTACCAATCTGGTCGTAAGCCTTCCGGGTTTCTGCAATGCGATCTACACTCTGAGCCTGACTATTCATAGCGGCCTGATATCAGCTATCTCTACTTTGTAAGTTCATCAAACGGATCTGCTGCAATCAATCTTGCGGTAAAAAGTATGATCGAAAACAGAAAAGTCCCTCAGAGTCGAAAATGGTTTACCCCACTCGGAATAGTGTCTGTATAACACCAAGACCACCTCGACGTAAAGTTGGCGTATCGGTGAAAGGTGGGACGCCATGATAATTTTCCACGGCCTCCGGTCCTGCACTGCAGGCGGCCACAGCGAGCGTAATATTGTTTTTAATCGGGTACAACCTCGGGTCCTAAATGCATAACGGAGGCTGGACATCCGCTATGAGCAAAGGCCGGTAATGAATTTACGCAGAGAGTTTTCGTATTGTTCATTGGTCCAAGCTGCTGCTCTCTCAAAAGCTTTTAAACTAAGCCGCTTGCGTTTGGGCTCGTCTGATAGCAGGGATTCTATCGCGGCCCTGAGTCCAAGCCAGTCACCAGGCGTATACAGGAGCGCTGTTTCATCTTCCAGTATGTAGCCTTCAAGACCTTTGATTGGTGGGCATATAACCGGAATACCAAGCTCTACTGAACAAGCTAAAGCAACCTGGCCGCAACTTCCTTCCGTTTCCTTGACACTGAGCACGTAAACCGAGGCTGTCTTCAACAGTGCCTCGTGCTGAGCCCACTCGATTTCACAATATACGTTGGCCCTGCCGTTTCTGTTAAGGCGTTGAATGCGGGGCAAATCCTTTTTCGAACAGACGATCGTAAGAGACCATTGCCGTCCCTCTGCCGCACGAAACAAGGTTTCCCAGTCACGTGCAACCCGCCCGGAGGACATAACCATAGCTGAACTGGAGGCGGTTAGGTCCTGTAAAACGGCGCCATTGTTTCGGAGAGGCCAAGGTATTAATTCAAATCGACTTTCGGGCAGATCAAACATCTGTGCATAATGTTTAATTTCCCAACTCGTCAACACATGCCCCATAAGCATTGCTCGCCTGACGGCCGGCTTTGCAATAAGGCTGAACCATGCAGGATATAGAATCTTGCGCCATCCCAAAGGCTTACGCCTTATAAATTCTAAAAAAATCACTTTTCTGAGGCGATTACCTAACCAGGCAGACAAGAAAAGACATGTCCATGAGCCTTTCCTGTCGCAAGTGAGGACTATCACGTCATGTTGACGGCCCGAACCAAAAAATCAGAAATCCTCTTCTACGAGGCTGGAACGTTTGCTTAATCTTTGAATCCATGCAGGGAAACGTCGGGTGATAGTTTCATCGACTGAAGTTCCGAGGTCATTGAGCCATTGACCCCAATAATCAAAAAGCATGCAGAATTCTCTCGCGCATCATTGCTGTTTATTACGCTCCGACAGCCCGAGAACTTCAATTCCCGTCGTCTGTTCGGCCGTAGACTGTCATAAAGTGGCCATACAATGCCCCACTTTGCTTACCTAAGAAATGAAGCGATCTTAGCGACGCAAGTACTTTCTCCAGTCCACAGAGAAATAATCCGAGATGATGTTGTGGCTGGATTATCTTCTATGAACTGCTTAACGTTGCCTCTCTTATGCGTCCATTTAGGAGAATAAAAATCCCATCGCTCTATTGAAAAATGACATTTTTCCAATGCGGCTCCAAGGGTGGCCTTTGTCCAGTGGACCAAGTGCTGGGGAATCTGCAGACCCAGCCAGGATGCCCCGTATATATTAGAGTCCCTGCACCAAAATTCGGCACCTCAATGGCGATCAGTCCGTCATCGGAAAGAAGCTTCCAACACGAAGAAAGGAGGTCCAGTGGATTTGGAAAATGCTCCAGAGCGTGGCACAATACGATTACGTCGAAGTATCCCGGCGGCCATCCACATGTTTCTACATCCTTTGAAATTCTAACGTCGTGACCTTTGGATTTGGCGATTTGTGCGGCTCCTGAAAGCATTTCAGTTCCATATGTTTCCCAGCCACAGGATCGGAATCGGTCAAGAAGGCGCCCATTGCCACACCCGATATCCAAAACTAGTTTGTGTCCGAAGGGTGGAGGCAAAGATGATGTGGAAATTTAAAAGTGGTCGCAACAGCCGCTGAAAACGCGGGTTTGAAGCGATAATTTTGTAGCCTTGGTTCTTTAACCCGTTGGCCGTTCCGGTTGATTCCAATGTGGTGTAATAGGCATGACCATAATAATCAGCTATTTC
>CAVRZU010000166.1:0-6711 GCA_963725365.1 uncultured delta proteobacterium
GTCATATGGATACGGCTTGATCTGTTTATCGTAATCGGGGCTGTTTACATAAAAGGGCGTGTCAATGATGGTTGCAAGCCCAAAGAGGATTTTCTTAAGAATAGTTTCCCGGTCAATAAGCATCGTCATTGCCAGCCGAACTCTTTTGTCCGAGAAAATCGGCCGCCTGGAGTTCCACCCTATATATCTATATATAGGCTCGTAGTAGGCAAATTTTTTAAAATTTTCTTCGAATCGTTTTGTCTCTGTCTGCCTCTCCCATTGAATCGGATTCAGATTCATATCATCAAGCCCGCCCTGCTTCAGCACCTGGAGGGCAACGGTTTGATTCGTGATAATTTTGTAAACGATGCGGTCAATTGCCGGCTTTTCATCCCAGTAGTCCTCATTGCGAACCAAAACAATCTCTTTTCCCGTCTCCCAGTGCAGCAGCTTGTACGGACCGGTTCCGACCAATGCGCCCGATCGGGTGCTGATTGAAATCTTCCCCTTCCTTGAACAGGTGCACCGGGACAATCGGAATGCTCCCACATACCTCAAGGGTCGGAAATAAGGGACCCGTAACGAAAACGGACCGTATAATCGTCTGGCGCCTCAACTTTTTCAATGTCCTGATAATAATTGCGCAAGGGCCGGAATCAACCTTGGGATCTCGTATCCGGTCGAATGAAAAAAGGATATCTTTTGCGGTGAACGGAGACCCGTCACTCCACTTTATATTCTTCTTCAGGTGGAAAGTATACTTTAGATGGTCAGGGGAAATTTCCCATTTATCGGCAAGAACGGGGACGATTTGCAGGGACTTTTCGTCTCTTTTGAGAAGCGATTCGTAGATGTAGCCGTTGACGTCTCCCGCATAGGCGTCGGTCGCCGTGATAGGATTCAAGGTTGAAGGTTCTGCACTGAGTTGCGTGACCCTCCAGTCGCCGAATACCCTCTCCTTTGGTTGTCTCAACAACTCCTCGGATGCCGCTACAGGAGACGCCAGGCAATAAAAGGCCAGAACAAGGCCCAAAAAATTAACCACAAGCGATTTGAGCGCCTTCAAATTCATCAGGAAACTTTTTTCCTCGCAAGGTTCAATTTTAAGATCCAGAGGCCTTAAGCCATCTTCTATACCCAAAATCCGCACTGTTAGCAATGGCGGCATGAATATGCCACGAAAAATTGAAGGCATTGAGGAATTGAGAGATTGAGGAAATTCCTGAGTTTGTAGCGCCGCCATGGCGTCGTTCCGGGTACATCCCCTCGCCTGTTGGGAATATCAACCCGCAACCCGTCAACCCGGAACCCCGAGGAGGCGGCTACAACGTTTTCACGTCAATACTTCGAATGAATTCCTTGATGTTCTTCATCAACAGATCGAGCACTTCATCCTGTTTGTTCTGAACAGCTTCTTCCAATTCCATGGCCCTTGCAGGCGTTTTGGTCTGCTCGACCGCAAATGAATCAACCGGCTTCTCCGGGACCTCGACGTTCACCTCGCCAGTCCTTGCCCCCTGACCATCCATGATTTTTTCGATATCGTTCATATTGTTATGCTCCTTAAAACCGGCTCAGCCATCCTGAGCGGTTAACTTGATTACGAAAAACAATAATCATCTTTAGTTGCCATGTAAAGCATAATCAGGACCTATCTATTTGAATCTTTTGCTAATTTTTCTGCGGCTCCTATCCTGGTTCAACTTTTTAGCCAGGCAAAAAATTGCATTCTATCGTTACCTGCTCAATCAGAAATCGGTCCGATTTCATTTTCTCTTAACTGGAGTTTTTTTGATCGCCCGCTTCAGCTAGAGATGATTGACTCGGCCTCAAGATATAGTTAATCTTGCAAAACCCGTTTGGCTGTATCAGTTTTTGATGTTATACCAAGTTCAAGAGCGCGGGGATGCGCCCTCACGAAAAGATCGGGCGCCGGACTATCCATGTCAGGTGAAGATTTCATGATAAGCGCGGGGCCCGAAGCGAAGTGAGGGTCCACCCCGCCCCTACGGCAACGTCACGCGGTCCTTTTGCAGGGGAAGGCATTAAGCCCTCCCGAGACACACGATTTGAACGCAACGCCTTACTAGAAGGCCCTTTCGCCTCAAACCACAATGGAGTGGGTACCTATGTTTCACCAAGATAGAAGCTACCGTCACAAAGAGCGCATCCGCTCACAAAGCGGTTTCACCCTGATGGAGTTGCTGATAGTTATGGCTATCATCGCCATGCTTGCCGGTTATGTTGGGGTTAACATGATAAAGCACGTTGGCACTTCCAAGCAAACGGTCGCAAAAGCACAAATCGATACGTTCGGCACGGCGCTGGATATGTTCAGGCTTGGCGTTGGAAGATACCCGACGACATCGGAAGGTCTGCAGGCACTTCGCACAAATCCTGGAGCCGATCTCTGGAACGGTCCCTACCTTGCAAAAGATCTCCCTGCGGACCCGTGGGGAAAACCCTATATTTACGCATGCCCCGGACAGCATGGCGACTATGATATCATATCCCTTGGGGCCGACGGGCAGGAAGGCGGGGAGGGGAAAACGCTGATGTAGTCAGTTGGAAATAGTCACGGGGCTGTCACTTTTCGGAACTCCGATATCCGGCGTCCAATATCCGATATCCGTTAGCGGCCCCATTCTGAAGCATCTGAAGGTGATGATAGAGGCCGACCTTTTCCATGAGGTCTTCATGGGTCCCCTGCTCGACTATGCGGCCGGCTTCTATAATAATTATCTCATTTGCTCGTCTTATCGTGGACAGCCGATGTGCGATAATGATGCTGGTCCTGTTTGCCATGACCGCGCTGATAGCCTGTTCGATCAGCATTTCGGTTTCTGTGTCCACATTTGAAGTTGCCTCATCCAGGATAAGGATTTTCGGATCTCGGGCAAGCACCCGCGCAAACGCAAGCAACTGTTTCTGACCTGCCGAAAGGTCCATGCCGCCCTCTCCTATTTTTGTTTCAAGGCCCCCTGGAAGGCCCCTTATGAGACTTGCCAACTGAGACAGGTCCACGATGCGCTCGATCTCTGCTTCCGGCAGCTCGCGATCGAGAACAATATTGTCCCTGATCGACCCGGGGACTATGAAGATATCCTGCATAACAAGCCCGATATGTTCCCGCAGCCATTGAGGTTCGAGCCTGCGCAGTTCCACCCCGTCCAAAAGTATGCTCCCGTGTTGCGGGTCGTGAAATCTTTCCAGAAGATTTATAATCGTGGTTTTCCCGGATCCGGTTGCCCCGATAATGGCAAGAGTATGGCCAGGTTTCACTTCGAAGGAGATATTCCTCAGAACGGGCCTGCCTGTTTCATAGGAGAACTCCACGTCTCGAACTTCTATGTGCCCGCTGGTTCCCTCCATTTTTATCGGATCGATTACCTCAGGGATATAATCTTTCTCGTCGATCAGTTGAAAGATCCTTTCCGCCGAGGCCATTGCGGATTGCACTATCGTGTATTTTTGCGAAAACTCACGAATGGGCTGGAAAAAGAGCCTCATATAGGACACGAAGGCGGTGAGGACTCCAATCGTAGTGAAGTGTCTCATCACCCGGCCACCGCCGTACCATATTATCAACGCCAGCGCCACTGAACTCATGACTTCTATCAGGGGAACAAAAATACCGAATATCTTAATCTGGTACATAGCAGCATCAAAATATTTTCGGTTCAAAGTAGAGAAACGCTCCTGCGTCTCTTTTTCGCGCAGAAATATCTGGATGACCGATATGCCCGAGACTGCTTCCTGCAAGAAAGCGTTAATGCCGGCAAGATGAGAGCGTATTCTGCGGAAAGCCCGCCGGCTCAGCTTGCCGAAGGTAAAGGTTATGAGCATCATCAGCGGAAAGGTTAGAGCCAGCAGAAGCGAAAGTCTCCAGTCCATCCAAAACAGTACGATAAGGATGCCCACAAGCCTTACGCCTTCGTTGAAAAGAGTGATTATCACCGATGTGAACATCTCGTACATGTTCTGGATATCGTTTGTGTGGCGAGTGACCAGCCTGCCTACGCGATTGGCGCTAAAAAACGAAAGATTCAGTTGGATCACATGCTCAAACAAACGCTGGCGCAGAGACTGCATTATCCTTTGACCGGTCCATTCGAGCGCAATAACCTGGAAAAAATTCGCGACGAATCCGATCAGGATAACTGCAAGGAAACCAACTCCGATCCAGGTTACTCCATTGACGCGTTCATTGACGGAGAGAGAATTATTGAGAATATACCTGTCCATCGCCAGTTGAACGAGTCTGGGCCACACAAGGCTTGCACCGGTAATGACAAAGGCCAGACCAACGGCCGTAATGGCCCATTTCCACTGGGGAATTATGAATGTGAGAAGCCGCCCCCACAGTTTAAAATCCCCAAGATATCGTTTTTGTTCATCCTCGAAAACTTCTTCTTCCTGATTCATCGTTCACCGCCCGGGAAATCGGTCTCAGCATCCCCACTCATAGTCTGATGCCTGTAAATGCTTGAATAAAAATCGTTTCGCTCGATCAATTCCTTGTGCGGCCCACGATCCACGACCTTCCCGTTCTCCATTACCATAATCTCGTCCGCATCTACCAGGGGCGCAATCCGGTGAGACACTATTATGCAGGTGCGTCCTTTAAGATAGGATGCGATGGAGCCTATTATTGCGTGCTCGGTTTCCATGTCCACTGCCGAAAGACCATCATCGATCATAATTATAGGCCGGTTCAAAAGAAGCGCTCGTGCTATCGCAATTCTCTGCCGCTGGCCGCCGGAAAGCTTCACTCCTTTTTCCCTGATTCTCGTTTCATAACCCTGAGGCATAGCGGCTATCTCGTCATGAATGGCGGCAGCCCTCGCAACTGTTTCAATCTCAGAGCTGGAAGCCTCAGGCCTGCCGAAACAGATATTGAATGCGATGGTGTCGGAAAACAGGACTACATCCTGAGGCACATATGCGATTGCGCTTCTCACCGAATTAATTGAAATGGCATTTACATCGAAGCCATCGAAAAAAAGGCGTCCATCCGGAACCGCATAAAGCCGCGCCAATAAATTGCACAGAGTGGTTTTCCCCGCCCCCGTCCGGCCAACAATCCCGAGCAACATTCCCCCGGGAATATGGATATCTAATCCTTTCAAACTCAATTCTGCCTGCCCTGGATATCTGAATGAGAGATTTCTCGCCCGGATTTCACCTCTGCTAATTGACAAAAGAGCCGCTTGGCTGGATTCAGAAAGAGAAGGCCGCGCACTCATAAGGGCCTCAATTCGAGAAAGCGACGTAACACCGCGTTGGAACAGGTCAGCCACCCAACCCAGAGCCATCATCGGCCAGGTCATTATAAACAGATAGCTTATAAACGCGACAAAATCCCCAGCCGTAATAGTGCCGGCTATGGCGAGCCGTCCCCCGAAAATCAGCACCAGCAGCATGCTGAAGTTTCCAATGAAGCCCGAGACCGGAAAAAGCGTCCCGTAGATAAGCGCCAGCCTGAGATTGTTTCTTACGTAAGTTTCACCCATTTGGGCAAAGAGCCGGGTTTGATGCTCCTCCTGGTTGTAAGCCTTTACCAGGCGAATGGAAGAAAGGGTCGAGCGGACAAATTCAGTTAAGAGGGAAAACTGTTCCTGGACTTTTTTGAACCTTCCATGCAGTCTGCGTGACAGCAATCCTGTCGTCAAAGCCAGTACCGGCATGGGCGCAAGCGCAATGAAAGTCAGACGCGGGTTAATGTAGAGCATAAAACCAAAAGCGGCCAGTCCCATGAAGACCGCATCCACCATGGCGACAACACCCATCCCGGTCGCAAGCTGCACCGAAGACAGGTCGTTGGTTGCCAGCGCCATCACCTCACCCGCTGTGGTCTTCTGGAAGAAAACCTTATCGAGCGTGAGCAGATGAGAGAACATCCGTTTTCTCAGGTCGATCTCGATAATGCGGGAAAATCCAAGAATAAGCTGCCGCCACATAAATCGGAAGCCTGCAACCGCAATCGCGATCAGGACGATATACATCCCATGCTCGAGCAGGCCCCTGCCGGTGGCCGAACCATTTTGAAGCGAATCCACCGAATACTTGACAACTCGAGGTATATAGAGTGAAGCAGGTCAACCACCACCAGAGCGGCAAAACCGCCTGCAAGTCTCCAAAGATGCACCCTGAAGTAAGGCTTGAGCAGTCTGACCGAGCGCCACGAACTTCCTTCAATTGAATCCTTCACAACTGTGCCGGGACCTCTTTTTCAAAAAAATTTAATCATAAGCCTTTGCGCAGGATAGACCAAACGGATTCTTCGATTAGGCCGGTTTGCATATTAGTGCAACAGAATTAACTTTAAATAGCTTGGAAAGGCTAATTCCAAATGAACAGTAACGGCCCAATCTACGATCTCGTAATACTTGGCGGAGGTCCAGCCGGCCTCAGCGCCGGACTTTACGCAATGAGAGCGGTGCTAAGCACCATTCTGGTTGAAAGGGCGACTCCAGGGGGCCAGGTAGCCATTACCAAAGATGTCGAGAACTATCCGGGCTTCGATGAGATCACTGGTCTTGACCTCTCCGACAAGCTTCTGCAACATGCTCAATCTTACGGCCTTGAGGTTATTCAGGACGAAGCCGTCTCCATCGGCCCGGGGCCCGATCTTCACTCGGTGATCCTCGGCAGCGGGAAAATTCTCAAAGCGCACGCCGTAATTATCGCCACAGGTGGAGCGCCAAGAAAGCTCGGGGTCCCGGGCGA
>CAVRZU010000167.1:0-6496 GCA_963725365.1 uncultured delta proteobacterium
GGATAAGATTCGTTGCGTAGCGGTTGCGCCGGGCTATGTGGGGACCGCTATGGTCAAAAAGATCCCCCCCGCAGTGCTTGGTAAAATAATCGAACAGATCCCGATCGGCCGGTTGGTCGAACCCGAAGAAGTCTCTTCTCTGATTGGCGAACTCTATCGAAATGAATCGCTGGCTGGAGACGTCTACTTCATTCACGGCGGCTTGCGGCTCGGCTCCAGGGGTTAAATCAAAAGCAGGGAATGAGGCGTGAGGAGCAAGCCCGTGTTGCTTCACCCTTCACGCCTCACGCCTCACGCTTCCGTCCTCAAGCTGCGGTCCGAAACTGTTTTTCCTCTGTCGATCCCTTTAGAGCGCCTGTGGAAAAATCCTCGCCATTGATCGCTTCCGCCAGGGCGTCAAAATAGCCCGTTCCAACGAAAGACTGGTGTTTCACAGCCGCATACCCGAGCTTCTCCGCTTCGAATTCGGCATCCTGAAACTGCGAATAGGCCGTCATCCCTCTCGTCTTGAACTCCCGGGCAAGCTCGTACATCCCGAAATTAAGCGAGTGAAAACCGGCAAGGGTTACGAACTGGAACTTGTAGCCGTAGGAGGCCAGCTTAATTTGAAACTCGGCTATCGCCGATTTGTCCAGCTTCGCGCTCCAGTTGAACGAAGGCGAGAGATTGTAAGCCAGCAGCTTGTCCGGGAATGAGGCATGAACTCCTTCGGCAAATCTTTTGGCCTCGGCCAGGTCTGGTTCCGATGTTTCACACCAGAGCATATCCACATAAGGAGCATAAACCAAAGCGCGCATTATTGCAGGTTCGATTCCGTTTCTGACGGTGTAAAAGCCTTCAGTCGTCCTCTTGCCCGTTATGAAAGCGCGATCTCTTTCATCTATGTCGTTGGCCAGAAGTGTCGCGGAATTGGCATCCGTTCTGCCCACGATAATCGTCGGAACACCGCAGATATCGGCCGCAAGCCTTGCCGCCACAAGCTTTTTTGTCGCTTCCGATGTTGGTATTATCACTTTGCCGCCAAGATGCCCGCACTTTTTGGCCGATGCCAACTGGTCTTCAAAATGGACAGCAGCAGCGCCGGCCTCGATCATCGCCTTCATCAGCTCGAATGTGTTCAAAACTCCACCAAAGCCTGCTTCAGCGTCGGCGATGACAGGCGCGAACCAGAACGGTCCCTTCTTATTTTCCATATGATTGATCTGATCGGCCCTCATCAGTGCATTGTTGATTCTTCGCACCAGATTGGGAACACTATCTACCGGATAAAGACTTTGATCGGGATAAGTATGACCAATGCTGTTGTTATCGGCGGCTACCTGCCAGCCGCTTACATATATTGCTTCCAATCCAGCCTGGACCTGCTGTACTGCCTGAGCGCCGGTTAAGGCCCCAAGCGCCCCGGTGAAAGGCTCTGTATGGAGCAGTTCCCAAAATCGGCGGGCGCCCGATTTGCCAGCGTGTATTCGATTCGTATGGACCCCCTGAGCCTGAGAACATCCTCTGCCGTATATGGGCGATCTATGCCCTTCCAACGCTCATCTCCGTTCCATTGCGGAATGGATTCTCTGGTTTTGATCATCTGTATTCATTGCTTTAACCCTCCTTAAGTTAAGGAGCGGGAAGCAAGGAGCGGGAAGCGGGAGTAAACCTCGTCCTGAATCATGCTTCTGCTCCATGCTTCCCTTCTCACGCCGGGTTGAACCGATGGCGCACTATCATCTCTTCGCTTATCAGGCGGGCCTGACGGTATTTTTCGATTTCGCCCTGCCCGGTTCCCGGCGGCAACTCGTTCAGGATACGCTCGAGCTCCTCGTCGAAAATCCTTGTGACCAACTCCGGAGTATGAACATGGGACTTCCGGATGCGTCCACCGGTTTAACCTTGTCCCTGTGTATGGTTCGCTGGGCGATCATCAGCCGGTATATGCGGTCTGTGGCCAGGTCCTCCATGTATCCGTCCAGCAGACTTGCTCCCTTGCCGTTCAGCACCCCGTTGCGGTATCGAATGACGGTGCGCACTGCCGACCTGGTACCCTCCAGAGTGATTGCTCCGGCCCCTTTCGGAACAGGTCTCAGATCAGGATACCGTTCGAGGGAACTTTTTCTGGCAAATTTCTGGTTGGGATACGGAAACTGCCGGACTGCGATCTCATTCTGGTCGGGATGACCTGTCCAGGCCCCGTCCATCAGACAATCAGCCTCATTTTTCTTGTCTTCCGCAAGTATTTTTAGCGCGCGCTCGTTGAGTTCGGGATCGCTCCTGCTCGGGTACAGGGCAGTCATACCGCCGATGGCGAGCATCCCGTGTTTATGGCAGATCTCCACCATCAAATCGCGAAGCCTTTGAAAAAAGGCCACGTTGTGAGGAATCGTGTTCCGGTCCGGCAAAACCCACCTGGGTCATAGAGATTGAAATGAATCAGGCTTGCCATGTAATCCCAACGGCCCAGGTTCAATCCCAAAATGTGGTCCTTGAGATTAAATGCAAACTCCTCCATTTGATAGGCCAGAGGATGAGATTCAACCAGCGCCATGCACTTGATGTAATCTTCCGGCAGGCCTTTTGCCCTGGCGAGCGCCCGGAAAACATCCCGCCACCATAACCCCTCTTCGGCCGATTCAGTTTTGGGAATATAGAACGATAGAGGATGTTTCAATTCATCCGGATCGATGCTGTAGACGATTGCGGCCATATCAAAAGAGGCGCGGCAATCTTCTCGTCCTGATCCGGAAAGCACACCCGCCTGGCTCAATATGCAGCCCGCGCGGCCGCAGCCATATGACCGTACCGCCGGGATTGATCCCAACGGTGTTTTGCGCTTTTGGTCAAAGTAGCGTCAGATCGCCCCTGAGCGCCTCAGGATATTATGAATCCCGGCCCTCAGGTGTGGCCATTCATTTGCCATGGAATCTTCGAGATCCAGCATTACACCAGGTGCGCCGGAATTCAGCATCTTAATCACCAACTCAGCATCGTCTGCCGGACCGGTCATCTGGTTTCTCTGGTCATGACACCACGCTGGAAGATCAATTCTCCAACTGGCCAGGCCGTGGCCTCTGAGGCGGGAAGGTGGTTCGGCATTCCCTCTGATGTGCTTCGGCCAGCACACGCTCGCGCTTTGCGATGAGGGCCTGCTGCCGGGGAGTGAACTCTTTGTGTAGAGGAAGCAAAAATTGAAGAAAATCGCTGGAAACGCAGCAAACGGGTCGAAAACGGCCGGCTTATATTCAAATTCAAGCCTTTTGGCTTCATTACCTTGGCTTTGTCTATGCATTGTCTATATCCTTACGATGGCCTAGTGTTTCTTCACTCAAGGCAGTAGGCCCGTGCAGCTGCGCGCCAGTCCTGAAAATTCTAAACGCTGCCCATGAATCGATGACTACATATTTGGGCGTAATCATTCATAGTGAAGAAACTATGTTTTAGGGTCCCCTTTGGCAAGTGGTTCGAAGAATCTTAAAGTGTGAGGTGTGAGGTTAAAGGAACTTGGGCGGCTCAGTGCCGGTTCCGGCTCAAAATTTAAGAAAAAAAACGAAAAACGAAAAATACCTCACTCACTTGACCATCGTTTATACGGTTAAAGTATAATGACGTTATAAATTAATTAATACAAAGAAAGAGGGGCTCGGAAATGAATCTCGATGATATCAAGCAATGCACCAGGGCATTTTGCCACGCCTGCAACGGAAGCGGCTACGACTGCTTCGAGTACCGACAGTGTGAAACCTGCTCGGGGAGCGGGCGAATTCGAGATTTGCACAGGATAAGGCCCTTGAGGGGCCGGAAAAGATGAGGTCTCATTCGAGGATATGGTACTTTCAGGGCGGCCGTGGGGCCGCCCTTTTACGATGGAAGCAAGCAAGGAGCGTGAAGCGGAAAAAAACCCGGGCCTACTTCCCGCTTCCCGCTTCCTTCTTCTATAGCTCTCAGGACCATCTCGGGCGTAATTTCGCGGATACACTTCCAGTCAGGACAGGGTTTTTCTGGTAAAACAGGGTGAGCAGGGAAGCTCCAATCGGATGATAGTGTGGTTCTTGCCGTATGGACCGGTTCGCACTGGACTTGTGGGTACCGAAGATCACAAAGGCGGGAATGTTCATCGCCGCCGCCAGGTGCATCGGTCCTGAATCGGGCGATACCAGGAACTGTGCCATCGCGAATTATTGCGCCAAGTCTTCAGGCTTGTCTTTCCAGCGAGGCAAACAGCTCGTGATCTGGATAAGCCCGCCACTTCTTCACAAAGCGAAATATCCGCACTGCCGCCCACGATTATCGAAGGCAATGGCAGAAGAGTTGCCAGGCGTCCGAAATACTCAGCGGGCCACCTTTTCACGAGGGTGCCGGCTGAAGGGGCGATAACCGCATAGTTGCCCAAACTTTTAACGACCTCGGGAACTTCACCCAGTTGAGGAAGCGGAAACAGAGGTTCAGCCGGTTGGCCGCAGACGAATTCAGCCAACTGAAGGTTTTTTTCAACGGCGTGCAGATCGGTTTCTGTCCGGACCTTGTACTTGTACGAAAACTTCGATCCCTCTCGGGCATGCTCAAAGCCGACTCTTTCCTCCGCACCCGTGAAAAGACCTATAACCGCACTCCTGAAAAGCCCCTGAAGATCCACCACCAGGTCGAATTGCTCGTTTCGCAGCTCCCGCCGAAGTCTTCTGAGATCCGAACAGGTGCGCGGCAGGTGCGCGGGCTTTTTCCAGCGATCTTTGTCTATGATCCAGAGCCTGTGAATGAGCGGATGACCTTCCAGTATACCGGCAAACGCTTTGGCCACCACCCAGTGAAGCTCGGCTTCCGGAAAACGAAGGCTCAACGCGCGCAGAACCGGCAACCCGTGAATAACGTCACCAAGAGAGCTCGGCTTTATGATGAGAATCTTGCGAAAACCCGAAGGCGGAATTTGGAACTTTTTTTTCATCCCACGCAGCTCTTTTCACGGTTCACAGGAGGATTACCCTGATTTCAACAATGCTTCTATCGCATTCAGCACGTCATTTACCGAAATATCCGCCATACACCGGTGGTCGGCCGGACATTTCCTCTTGAGGCATGGAGCGCACTCCGTTTCTTTGCGCACCAATGCGAACCTGGAACATAGCGGAGAAGTGACCGTATGGTCTGTCGGCCCGAACAGCGCCACTACAGGCCGGCCGAAGGCGGCGGCCACGTGCATCGGACCGGAATCATTGGTTATGACCAGACTTACCGAAGCAAGCAGGGCCATCAACTGCCGCAGGGAAGTCTTGCCGATCATGTTCAGGGGTTTGGATTGCATCCGGGACACGATTTCAGGGCCGATCCCGGCTTCCGCCGGCCCGCCTGTGAGTACAACCCTGTATCCAAAGTCCGACGCCAGGGCGTCCGCAACCTGTGCAAACCGTTCCGGATACCATCGTTTTGCCGAACCGTAAGCTGCTCCCGGATTTATCGCAGCCCACCTCCCGGCGCCCAGAATATCTGCGGCCCGGCTCATCTCCTCCCCGGTGCATTGGAGGCGAGGTTCCTGAGCGGCGGGAGCAATCCCCAATGCACTCAGCATATTCAAATAGTATTGAATATGATGCAGCCTGCGCGCCTCTTTGCTCACCCGAACCGCGTGTGTAAGAAGCAATCCGCGCCCGTCCGTATTATACCCGCCCCTCATTTTTATGCCTGCCAGCCTTACAACTATCGCGGCTTCAATAGCATTTTGAAAGAGTATTGCCAGATCGAAGCGCTCCCCGGCAAGGAGCCGGCTAAATTTCCAAAGGCCGCCGATCCCCCCGTGCGGTCCTTTCTTATCGAAGACGATTACCCCATCGCAGAATGGATGCGGACTCATGAGTTCGGACACGGCCGGATTTGCAGCCAGCACGATCTCGGATGTTGGGAAAGCGGCCCTGAGCGATCCCAAAGCCGGGGTGCTCATAACGGCGTCCCCGATCCAGTTCGGGGGCCGCACCAGTATTTTGGAGATATGACCGCTGTCGAGCTTCAGCATGCCTTTTCAACCCTTGAGATCAACGTAAGCGCAGTGGATAGTTCTATTCCTCTGTGCCTGAGGTGAGGCCTTTGCCTTTGCATTAATCGTGAGTTCTGTGGTCGAATACGCGTTTGCTTTTTCGATCTGTCCTGGGCAAGGCCCCGTATTCTACTATCTCCACCTGCGCCCGCACCAGGAGCTGCCTGCGGATTTCAGCGGCTATATATTCCATGAGATCTTTGTCCGAATCGGGAGAATCCGGCTCCAAAAGCCCCTCGACTTTCACCAGCATAATGTCGCGGCCGTCCTCCTTGCGGAAAAGATGGACCTGGTATTCGCTTCCCACCCCGGATACCTGGGACAGAACATGGTCAATCTGTCCGGGATAGATATTTACGGCCCGGAAAATAAACATGTCATCCGACCGGCCCAGGATGTGATCGTGTCTGGGCAGTGGACTGCCGCACGGGCACGGTCCGGGCAAAAACCTGGTAAGGTCTCGGGTGCGGTAGCGGATAAGGGGCG
>CAVRZU010000168.1:0-40755 GCA_963725365.1 uncultured delta proteobacterium
TGTCGAGCCTGATTGCGAGTTTATCGATTCCGAGACCTCGGACCAGCGGCTTTCTGCCGACCGCTACAAGCACGCGGTCGAATTCGGCCTCTTCCTCTTTTCCGTCTTCGGAATCGAGGAACAGTTTGACTGCGCCTGCGGAGTTTGCGGCGCGCGTTACTTTTGTTTTCAGGCGGAAATTGAGGCCTTCCCTCCGGAGCAGCCGTTCGAGGAGCCTGCTCACCTGTCCGTCAAGCGTAAACGCGATTCTCGGTAAAACTTCGATCACGGTGACGTCCGATCCATGCGGGCCCAGACGGACCCAAGCTCAAGGCCGATATACCCTCCCCCCACTATGCCCAGACGTTTGGGGACAGAGGAGAACTTCAGCGCCTCTGTCGAACTTACGACCCGGTCGCCGTCGAACGGCAGAAACGGGAGCTGGACCGGTTCGCTGCCGGTGGCGAGCATGACCGCCCCGGCGCTATAGCGGGTGGAGAAGTTGTCCGGACCGTTCACCTCGATCCGTTCGGCGGATTCCAGGCGCGCAGATCCCCTGATGAGCCGCACGCCGCTGCGTTCCATAA
This sequence comes from uncultured delta proteobacterium, assembly GCA_963725365.1. Classification (GTDB taxonomy): domain Bacteria; phylum Desulfobacterota; class Syntrophobacteria; order Syntrophobacterales; family Syntrophobacteraceae; genus SbD1. Next base: position 567 of record CAVRZU010000168.1, read on the forward strand.
GCCTGCGGACATTTTCCGCCAGACCCGAGACGATCTTTTCTTTTCGAGCCATCAGGGCGGGCAGATCGATTGAAACCCCTTCCACCCTGATTGCGTGTGCGCCAAGCCGGTTTTTTGCCATGCTGTAGAGCTCAGTTGACTCAAGGAGGGCTTTGCTCGGGATGCAGCCCACATTCAGGCAGATCCCTCCGGGGCGCTCATCTTTTTCGATGCACGCGGTCTTCATGCCCAGTTCGGCCGCTCGGATGGCGGCTACGTATCCGCCCGGCCCCGCGCCGATCACTATCAGATCGAATTTGTCAGACATAGGAGACACCAGTTTTTGGTTTTGAGTTGTGAGTTTCTTATTTTCCGGCCACACGCCGCGCGTGGCCACCGACGACTAACGACTGACGACTGACGACTGATTTTTAAACTTCCATCATGATGCGCTCCGGGTTTTCGACAAGGTCCTTGATCCTGCGCAGGAAAGTAACCGCCCCCCTGCCGTCGATTATTCGGTGATCGTAAGTCAGCGCCACATACATCATAGGCCGGATAACAATCTGCCCGGCAACCACGACCGGCCGGTCCTCTATCTTGTGCAAGCCGAGGATGGCGCTCTGGGGCGGGTTTAAAATGGGTGTACTCAGAAGCGAGCCGAAAACACCCCCGTTGGTTATCGTGAAGGTGCCTCCTGCAAGATCGGATATATCGAGCCTGTTTTCCTCCACCTTTTTTACAAAAGCGGCAATAGCGCGCTCGATGTCCGCAAATCCGAGGCTCTCGGCATTTCTGATTACCGGCACGACCAGGCCTCGCTCTGCCCCGATCGCCACTCCTATGTGACAATAGTTATGATAGACGATTTCTTTGCCTTCGATGAAGGCGTTAGACTCGGGCATTTCCTTTAGAGCTGCGATGCCGGCTTTTATGAAAAACGACATCAGTCCCAGCCGGATGCCATTTTTCTGTCTGAACTGCTCCCCGAATTGCTTCCTGATCTCCTGCACCCGGCTCATGTCGATCTCGTTAAATGTTGTGAGCATGGCGGTATTTTGGACCGCATCCAGCAGCCTTGCGGCAATCCGCTGCCTGATGGGGGACATTGGCTTGCGGATCGCTTCTTCGCGGGCAGGGTCTTCTTTTTTTTCAGAAGCGGGCTCAGCTCGCGGGGCTTCCCGCCCGGGGGCCTGCGCCGCCTCCTTGGGGGCATGTTGTTCGAGGTAGAGCAGGACGTCTCCTTCGGTAATTCTTCCTCCTGGGCCCGTGGGCCTGACGGCGGAAAGGTCTACACCCTTTTGTCCGGCCATGGCGCGCACCGATGATGAGACGATCGGCCCGGCAGGGGTTTTTTCTTCGCCACCCGGCTTGGCGGCCTCTTCCGAGCGAGGCGTGGGAGAAGGTTCGGGGGCGGGCCGCTGCGGCGGTTCTCGGGGCGCTTCGGGAGCCGGGGTAGCCTTTTCCTGCACAGGGGCTTTTTCCGGCGCCCTTTTTTCCGCAGACTCATCGATTTGGCCGACAACCGTGCCGATCCTTACGGTTTGCCCCTCGGGCACAAGGATTTTCAAAATACCGTCAGCCGGCGCTGAAATCTCAAAGGTGACCTTCTCGGTTTCGATAACCAACAAGACGTCATCCTTGCGGACCGAATCTCCGTCCTGCCTGGCCCATTGCGCAAGCAGCGCTTCCTGTACCGATTCGCCAACTTCGGGGATTTTGATCTCGATCATATTGTCTCCTTAAAACTAACCGAAAGCCATTTCCAGCAGCACGTCCTGCTCTTGCCGGTATGTGATCAGGTAACCTGAAGCAGGGCTTGCCGCAGGCGCTCTTCCAATATAGGCAGGGTCGTGGCCGGTCAGTGTTTTTAGCCGGAATCGCATGAAGTCCCATCCTCCCATGTTTTCAGGCTCCTCCTGGACCCAATGGAACCGGGCGGCAGAGGCGTATTTGGAGAGGACATGCCTCAATTGCGCTTCCGGGAAGGGATATAGCTGCTCGACCCGCAGGATCGCAGTATCCTTGACCCCTGCGGCTTTACGCTTTTGGATCAGGTCGTAATATATTTTCCCGCTGCAAAAATATATTTTTTGCGCTTCTTCAAAGCCTGGGTCGTCGAGAACTTCGCGGAAATGCCCCGAAGAAATCTCAGAGAGCTTAGAGGCTGCTTCCGGAAGTCTCAGGAGGCTTTTGGGAGTCAATACGATCAGGGGCTTGCCGAAATTTGCCCGCATCTGCCTGCGGAGAAGATGAAAATACTGTGCCGGCGTGCTCGGATTGCATACCTGCATGTTATCTTCCGCGCAAAGCTGCAACAATCTCTCGATACCGGGCGCTCGAATGCTCGGGACCCTGTCCTTCCAGTCCATGAGGCAGCAGGACTGTCAGGCCGCTTAGCCTATGCCATTTGGATTCGGCGCTCGCGATGAACTGGTCGAAAACAGGTTGGGCATTGTTGGCGAAGTCGCCGAACTGGGCTTCCCAGATCGTCAAGGTCTTAGGGGTGGTCAGTGAATAGCCGTACTCAAACGCCAGCACCGCTTCCTCGGAGAGCATGCTGTCGTAGACCATGAAAGGGGCCTGGCCGGCTGAAAGATTGTTCAACGGAACATAGTGTCGTTCAGTGTTTATGTCGAACAGGACACTGTGCCTCTGGCTGAAAGTGCCTCGGCCGCTGTCCTGCCCGCTGAGGCGAACCGGGGTGTCTTCGGTGACAAGCGAGGCGAAGGCAAGTGTTTCGGCGTTGGCCCAATCAATGCCCTCGCCCCTCCTCCACTCTGCGGAGCCTTCTTTCAAGTATGCGCGCAAGCCGGGGATGAACGGCAAAGCCTTCGGGGAAAGAATTCAGTTTGCGGGCGAGTTCGAGAGCTTATTCGCTGCTTAACGCCTGTTTCAACCGGTTCGTGGGAATATTGTACCGCTTATTCCATCGCCAAAGGTCGTAAAACTTCTCCTCGGGCATTTAGCAGAGATTGTCGTGCACCTTTCGAGTAGGCCAGTTCCATGCACCCGTTTACGCCCTCGACATACCGGTTGAGTTCCTCCTCGCGAGGCGATCCCCGATTCATTCAAAGAATTGAAATAAATCTTGTAGAGCGGGGGCCGGTCCTTTATCCTGGCGTACATATGGGGCTGAGTGTAATAAGGCTCGTCTCCCTCGTTGTGCCCGTAGCGCCTGTAGCAAACCAGGTCGATTACGACGTCCTTTGCGAACTCGTCCGGTAATCCAGCGCCAGTTTCACCACGTGAAGCGCCGCCTCAGGATCTTCGCCGTGTACATGAAAGATCGGCACCATGAGCATCTTCGCTATGTCCGTCGCGTAGCGGGTCGAGCGGGCGTGCTCGGGAAGCGTGGTAAACCCGATCTGGTTGTTGATGACCAGGTGCAGCGTCCCTCCGGTAGAATAGCCTTCGAACTGGGACAGGTTGAGGGTTTCGGCCACAACTCCCTGGCCTGCAAAGGCCGCATCCCCATGGATCAGAACGGGAAGCACCAGATGGCGGCCATCTTCTCCAAACTGTTCCTGTCTTGCGAAAGCCAATCCTTCAAGCACCGGGTCAACCGCTTCGAGATGGCTCGGGATTGTTTGGGATCAACACCTCTTAAGCGCCCGGAGTCACCCAATTCCAGCTCGACCATGTATCCCCTGTGGTACTTGACGTCGCCGGAGCCGAAAAGCGAATGAGGATCGTAGTGCTCCTCGAATTCGCAGAAAAGATGTTCATAGAGCTTATTTAGAACGTTTACCTGTATGTTGAGGCGCCCCCGGTGGGCCATGCCCATCAAAACTTCGCGGCAGCCATTCCCGCTGACGTATCTCAAAAGAGCGTCGAGCATCGGTATGACTACCTCGGCTCCCTCCAATGAGAAACGTTTCTGACCGACGTACCGGGTGTGCAGGAAATGCTCAAAAAGGGTAGCCTGGCAGAGCTTATTAAGAATTTCGAGCTTTTCGTCCCTGTTGAACCGGGGTTTGTTTCGCGAGGGCTCCATGCGCTCCTGGAGCCAGAACCGCTCGTGCGGGTCCTGAAGATGCATGTATTCAACGCCCACCGGACCACAGTACGTCTGTCTAAGCGCCGATATGATCTGCTTGAGCGAAGTCTCTTGCCGGAACAGTGTTGGCGGGGTGTAGAAAAGCCGGTCGAGGTCCTCTTCCGAGAGGCCGAAACCTGAAAGTTCGAGCAGCGAATGGGTGGTCTCGCATCTGCCCAGCGGGTCGAGGCAGGTCAGAATGTGGCCCAGCTCGCGGTAGCGATAAATAAGCTCCTGTACGCCGCACTGCCTCCACATTTCCTTCTTATCGCAAAAACCCTCGCCGGTCTGTCCGGGACTGCCCGCAAGCTCGAAGCCCTCGAAAAAAATCCGCCATTCGCGGCCCACGCTCTGCGGGTCCGATTTCCATTTCTGATACTCAGAATCCATGAAGTCCGACTGAAGGTTCAGGGAGTAATTCATAGGCAAAATGATCCTCTGCGTGCAATTGCACATTCAGCTACATAGCGTAAAGCGCATACTGGTATTGTTCAAATTCCATTCAGCCTAAGAGATAGCTATGATGGAGTTGATGTCAAGAATGGGAGATTAAGTTAGTGCGGCGCCTCAAAGGCGCTGGGAACCGGTTGGAAGTGGGAAGCAGCAGAGCTAAAACGTGCGCCAGACGCCATCCCGGCTTTCAAGCCCTTAAGATCACGATTTTGCTTTCTGCCGAGGCAAAGCAGTCGATGAATTCCTCGAGCATGGACTGGTGTTTTACCGACAGGTCGTTGAATTCCACCCCGCATTTCCTGGTGCTGATTTGCTCCCAGGACCCTTCAGGGACATCCTGATCATATACGATCCGGCATTTAACCCTGTCCAGGTGAAGGAACCGGTCGCTGCACCCGAATATTTTTATTGCCGACCATTCGTCATTGGAGTTGTCCGTGGTCAAATACTGCACGCACAGTCCGCCTGCGCTGATGTCCTGTATCTGCCCCATGTTAACCAGCTCATTCGGCCTTATAAAGGCGGCAAATGCCCCTTCTCTGGCCTTGAGCCTTCTAAACTTTCTTCTGTCCTCGTGCATTTTTCCCCCAGGCAAAATGAACCCCCGCGGAGAAGCGCAGGGAAAAAGCCCGGGATCGGCCGGGCCGCCATCATTAATACTGTCTAAGAATCTGCCCTTAATATTAGTATAACGATAAACAATAATTACAGCAATTACAGCATTTCATTTAAATTCGAAAGAGGTGATTTTTCAGGGTAGCAATTGGGTATATCAATTACTCTTGCCTTTGTAAAAGGTAGTAAATTCAAGTAGATAATCTTTCGCCCAGAAATGTTGCAGATTGTTGAATTTTTTGGAAATCACTTCATTTTCTTTATTTCCATGAGTTGTTCATAGGCTTGGGAGAGTCTCAAAAAATCCTCGTGTTCGCCTCCTGTGTCGGGGTGAATCTTCTTGGCTTTTTGTCTAAAGATGCTCGTCAGTTCCCTGCCACCGATCCGGGAAAACTGCTCGGCGGAAATTTCGAATATACTGAATGCGTCCTGAAGCGAAATAATCGGTCGCACCGGGGCGGGATTGACGGGTCGCCCGGAGAATCGGAAACCCGCCAATGACGGCCCGGCTCGAAATTCGGAATCGAAATAAAGCCATGCATATTTCCTGAGATATTCGTGCAGGGACCCATTTTCGTGTTGAACGCCGATAAAGAAATCTGCATCCGAATTGATTTTACAAAGTTCCGATAATACCATGCTATCGACTTTGTCCCGGTCAATGGCGGAGGGGTAGTCTCTAATATGGCGGGGAAAAAGAAGCGTTAATCCGAGCGAAGCATAAACATAGGCGGCATATTCACGCGGAGGCAATTGTTGTTCCATCATATCGAGGTCGCTTTCGATCTCGTCCCTTGATTTACACAGAAACACATTGAGAAACTTCCAATGCTTCAGTCCCAGTTCGCCCGAGTCGAACCTGCCGAACCGAAGATAATAACGCCTGCGGGCGTCGAATATGTGGACCATCCTCTGTCCGGGGCACAATTCGGGATTGCGCGCAATCTTGCTCCTCGATCGTCTCGATCGGTCGAAGTTTTCTATGATCCTTCTGATATCGGGCCTTAAAAACGGCTTGAAAATCCGCTCGATGTCGTCATGGCAGAACTCGACTCCCGCCATTTTGAGGGTTTTCTTCAATTACGGATTGGAAAGCGAAACCACGCGGGTCGAAATATTCCACGTAAATCGATGGGTCCGTCCCAAGATCCATGAGGTCACGGGATTTGAGGACCCCCCGGTCTGTGTAGGTCTCGCTTATCATGAAATGATAGGCGTCGCGCTGCCGTATTCGCTTGAGATAAAAGGAGATCACCTCCCTCCGGACAGGACTGAGGACTGAGTGGAAAAACACCGCCTAACGCCTCACTTTTTATTTTAGACATTGATCATTTGTAAAGCTATCGAGAATGAAATGTGCAGAAACCCGTGAATTCATCCGATTATTGGTAAAGACCTTTAGGACGGGATGCAAAATGGAAGATATGATTGAAAAGGAAAGACTGGTAAATCAATACCTTGAACAGGGCAACAAAGGCGCCGCGATAAAGCTTCTTTTCGATTTTGTCCTGGCCTGCGCGAAACAGGGGCGATTCGAGGCCGCGGAGGCAATGAGGTCCCGCATTTTTGAAATAGATTCGATGGCCCTGGACGAGATAATTGGTTCCGGGGAAATCATCGAAGAGGAGAAAAGACAAGCTATCGATAGCGAACACCGGGGAATCTGGGCCAAACTCTACGGCTCCTTGAGCGTTGAGGAAGCCAATGCCCTTTATTTTGCCTTTAAAAAAGCTGCCTACCAGGCCGGGGAAATTATTTTCAAGCAGGGCGAGTGGAAGCCCCGGCTCTATTTTATTGACGGTGGACAGGCAAAAATCGTTTATTTCCAGGATGATACAGAGGTTTATTTAAAACCCGTTCGAACGGGTCAGTTCAGTGGAGAGGAGGCCTTCTTCTCACCTTCCATTTGTACGACAACTATGATTGCGCAATCAAGGACGGCAGCATACTACCTTGACTCAGATATCCTGAGGGTGTGGAAGACAACCTCTCCGGTGCTCGAGTCCAAATTACAAAGCTTTGTATCCGGTGCGGAAAAAATTTCAGACCTGCTGAAAGCCAAGGAAAAGGATCGCCGCCGTCAGCGAAGAATAACTATGGGGGGAAGGGCAGAGGCGCTCCTGATGGATTCGTCGAACAATCCGGCCGGCCGGCCCTTCAGTGTGGACTTGGCCGATATATCCAAGGGCGGGGCATGCTTCCTTGTAGGGATACGCAAGAGAGAAACCGCCGCCCTGCTGCTCGGAAAAAGACTTTGGATCAGCTACCTCCATCCACTGATGGGTTCTTCACAGTTCATTAACCAGAGCGGAACAGTCGTAGGCGTCCATTTCCATCCCTTCGAAGACTGCACCGTGAATGTGAAATTCGATGTACCCCTGCCCCGGGAGCTTGGAGTGCAGTTTGAAAAACTCTCTTTGCAGGCATTGCAGGATTTTGATTTTTAAACCTTCCTGGATGTGTGCTCTTTGTGCTTCCCCTCATTGAATGGGTTTTTGATAATAATAGTTGCGTCACGGCTGGGGCCGACGGAAATTATGTGTACGGGAACCCCTGAGATTTCCTCAATCGCCTTAATGTATTTTTGGGTGTTTTGGGGAAGATCGGTCCACGAGCGCGCTTTTCCGAGGTCTTCGTCCCATCCGGGCAGCTCTTCGAAGACGGGTTCGCACGCCTCCAGAGCGGCAAGTTCTGCAGGGACCAGTTCCAGCCTTCTGCCCAGGCAATTGTAGGCAACCACTATTTTGAGCATCGGCATCCCGGTAAGAACATCGAGTTTGGTGAGTGCCAGGCCGCTGAGACCGTTGAGCCTTACGGAGCTGTTGACCACCACCATGTCCAGCCAACCGCAGCGGCGCGGCCGCCCCGTGGTGGCTCCGAATTCTGCTCCCACTTTGCGGAGGTGTTCTCCAGTCTCATTTAGAAGTTCGGAGGGAAAGGGACCACTGCCGACGCGGGTTGTGTACGCTTTGACTATGCCCAGCACCGCGTCCATTCGGGTGGGCCCGATGCCCGATCCGCAGCAGGCGCTGCCTGCGACGGTATTAGACGAAGTCACGTAAGGATACGTTCCATGATCGATGTCAAGATGTGTGCCTTGCGCCCCTTCGAAAAGAATGTTGCGGCCCCCGGCGTCGGCTTTTTGAAGCTGTTGAGATACATTTCCCGCGAAGGGCCTGAGCCGATCCCCGTAGCCAAGGTATTCATCGAGGATCTCGGCAGGGTCCAGGGGGGCTTCTCCAAAGTAATTGCGGAGAATAAAATTCTTCTCATCGAGGATTACCGTCAGTTTTTCCGAAAGAACGGCACTGTCCAGAAGATCGTGAACCCGAATCCCGTTTCGGGCCACCTTGTCCTCATAGCATGGACCAATACCGCGGCCGGTGGTGCCGATGGCGGTCCGGCCCTTCTTTTTTTCACGGGCAAGATCCAGCGCCCGGTGATAGGGCATGATGATATGTGTGTACAGGCTGATCAGCAGATTGACCGGCGTTACGTTCAAGCCCGCTTCCCCGAGGCGGTCCATTTCTTCTATGAGCACGCCGGGATCGAGCACCACCCCGTTTCCAATCATGCACAACTTGTCCTTATGAAGGATTCCGGATGGGATCAGGTGGAAGATATACTTCTTATCGTTCACTACCAGAGTGTGCCCGGCATTGTTTCCGCCCTGGAACCGGACAATGAAGTCCGCCTGCTCCGCCAGCAAATCGACAACCTTGCCTTTGCCCTCATCGCCCCACTGAGTGCCAACTATAATTACGTTCGCCATCTGTTTTCTTTCCCTCAAGCCGCATTGTCCACCCGATCACCCGGTCCAGGTGCTAAGGATATCCTTATAAAATTTCCGAATAAAGATCGGAGGAATGACTGGCCGGTTGGTTTTAGGAAGCCGGATTCTTCTCCATACCTGTAACGGAATTTCACGCCGGTGTCAAAAAAAAGTGAACGTCCAAAAGGTAATCCCCCGGTACAATCGCTCCGAATCAGTGTCTGAAGTAGATGATGGAGATAATGACACCGGCGGTAACTACGATGCGGCGCAGCACGGCCGGCCGGATTTTGCCGGCGAGCCGGCCTCCAATCGCTCCGCCGGCCAGTGAGCCAATTGCCATAACCAATGCGGCTCGCCACACCACCTGCCCGGAAAAGAGGAAAAAAACGGCTGCCGCGATATTTATAGCAAAAGCAATAAACTGCTTGAGCGCATTTAGTCTTGTGAGCGAATCGTCCACCACGGCCCCGAGCACCGCGAGCACAATCACACTGAGCCCCGCACCGAAATAGCCTCCATATACAGCGGAAAGCGCCACTGGAAGCGCGGTCCACATCTCCGCCGTCCCGGGTCCGACTGCATGCCCTGAGTGGCGGACTATCCAGTTGCGCACCGGTTCCTGTACGGCAAGCAACGCTGCGGCAAACAGGATCAGGTAGGGCACCAACGTCCGGAACATGTTCTCGCCGGTATTGAGAAGCAGCAATCCCCCCGCGATCCCTCCCGCCACACTCGCAGGAAGAAGGAACAAAAGCCGCCGTTGCTGCCCTCGCAGGTCCTTGAGCTGTGCAAAGGTGCCCCCCAGGTAGCCGGGGCAGAGCGCCACGGTGTTGGTCACATTGGCGGAGACCGCCGGAATGCCTACCGCGATAAGAATTGGAAACGTTATAAGAGTTCCTCCGCCGGCCAGAGCGTTTACGGCTCCCCCGGCGACTGCGGCCAGTCCTATCATAGTAAATTCAAGACCACTCAACATCGGCGACTTTCTAAGTGAGCGTGCGGCTATTCAACTTCGCGCACCTCTATTCGGTGAGTACGGCATTGTGGGGAGCTCTTGGGGACCCTGATCCTCAGCACCCCTCTTTTGAACTCGGCATGAATTGCGTCTTCATCGACCGGGCAGGGAAATTTGAAAACACGCGAAAATGCGCCTCTGGGCCTTTCGAGCCGAACAGGTTCACCTTCCGGAAGATCGTTCTTTCTTATTCCGGAAATCCACAGCCGGTCGGCCTTGCACTCGACCTCTATGTCATGCTCCATGACCCCCGGCAAATCTATCGAATATACCAGTTCCTTTCCGGAATCTACAATATCGCTCATCGGGACCCAGTCCTCCGAACCTTTCGGCTCATCGCGGGGGCCTGCGTCAGGCTCGAAACTGCGCATGAATAAATCTTCCATTCGCTCTTTCATGGCTTTTAAATCATCGATGAAGTCTTTGTCGGTTTTCGCCACAGTTCCCTCCCTTTCCTGCGCAAAAATCTGTCCAAAACCGGGACAAATCGAAACATCAAAACTAATATAATTAATCACGGCGGGCAGATAAACAATAATCGCCGGGCGCTCCGGAGCATTTTACTTTCAGTAAAACAAGTGTTGAGTCTTCAAAGGAATAAATGATAGTATCTTCACCTGCTTGCGCGCAAAGCGCTGCAAGGAGAATACGAAGCATAACGAGGCAAAAAGATGCGCTACTCACAGAGTTTTATCCATACGCTATTTGAAGCGCCCAAGGAGGCGGAAACCCCATCCCACATATTCCTTCTTCGGGGCTCCTTCATTTACCCCATAGCCGCGGGACTCTATTCGCTCCTGCCTCTGGGGCACCGCGTGTTAAGGAAAATCAGGCGGATCATCCGCGAGGAACTCAACGCTATCGGTGGTCTGGAGCTTTCCATGCCCGTCGTCAATCCGGCGGAGCTGTGGAAAAGGACGGGTCGCTATTTCGATATCGGTGATGAACTGATTAGATTCAAGGACCGCAGGGACCGCGAATTTGTCCTGGCGATGACTCACGAAGAAGTGGTAACCGATATAGCAAAGCAGTTCGTGCGCTCCTACCGTGACCTTCCGGTGATGCTCTACCAGATCCAGACCAAGATTCGGGATGAAGCGCGCCCGCGCGCCGGTCTGCTAAGAGTGCGCGAATTTCTGATGAAGGACGCCTACAGTTTTCATCCCGACTTTGATGACCTGGACCTTTACTACCCCAAGATATTTAATGCATATCTGAGGATATTTGCCCGTTGCGGTCTTGATTCAGTGCCAATAGAGGCCGATTCCGGGATAATGGGCGGGACCGGCTCACATGAGTTCATGCTCGAATCTCCGAGCGGCGAAGACCACTTCTTTGTGTGTCCGGGCTGCGGATACAGTGCTAATTCTGAAAAAGCGGTAGGGATCAAACCCGCTCGCTCGCTCGCCGATACCGCGCCCGCAATGGATAAGGTCCATACGCCCGGCGTGAAAACGATCTCAGGGCTTATGGAATTTTTCAACTTGTCCGAAGATCACTTTTTGAAAACCGTAGCCTGTGTTGCCGATACACACCTCGTGCTGGCTGTCGTTCGGGGGGATTTTAACGTCTCGGCTACAAAGCTTGCCAACCATCTCAAGGCCGTTCACCTGGACTTTGCGCCCGAGAAGATGCTTGCCGAGAAGGGGCTTTATGCCGGTTTCCTTGCGCCGATCGGTTTGAAGGGCATCCGAACCGTGCTGGACACCTCCATAACAGAGCACACTCTTTATACCGCAGGCGCCAACGAGCCGGACATGCATTTTAGAAATGTGCTTGCCGGCCGTGACTTCGAATGCACAGATGTCGCAGATATTGCCGAGGTGCGCGAAGGGGACCGGTGCGCTGCGTGCGGCAAAGCCAATCTTGAGATACGCCGCGGAATCGAATTGGGGCACACCTTCAAGCTTGGGACCAAATACACGGCGCCCGATTCAATGGACGTAACTTACCTGGACAGCTCCGGAGGGGCGAACCGGGTGGTTATGGGGTGCTACGGGATCGGGGTCGAACGGCTCATGGCCTCGGTTATCGAGAAATGGCACGATAACTCCGGGATGCAGTTCCCTTTTACGGTCGCCCCCTTTCATATCATTGTTTCGCAGCTTGGCAAAAAGCCGGAAATTACGGAAATGGCGGAGCGGATATACTCCAGGCTGAGCGCCTCCTACGAAGTCTTATTCGACGACCGGGACGAATCGGCGGGCGTAAAACTCAAAGACGCCGACCTGCTGGGAATCCCCATAAGGATAGTGGTAAGCCAGAAGCTCCAGAAGACCGGAGAGGCAGAGGTGAAGATAAGGAAGAGCGGAGAGGTGAAGATTTGCCCTGAAAATGACCTTGAGGCGATGCTGGAAGCTATGATCATAGACCTCCAGCCTTCGTTGGAAAATTTGCCCTATATGACCGAATAACGTTATTCCTGTCCGAATTGAAAACCAGGACGAGATCCCGGGCCTCGCCCCCGATCTGAAGCCCGAAGCTCCCACCGGCCAGAGAGATTAAAGCAGGCGGAGACCAGCTTCCATCGGCAAGGCGGCGGACGGCCACTCCACCCCCAAGTTCAGCGCCGAAGATAAACCCGCCTTTGAGTTCACTCGGAATTACCGCTATCCCCCTGGCATTGTCGAGAACGAAGGCCGGGATCTTTCCGGGCATTTCATCGAAAACTCGGGTTGCCGCCTCTATACGGTCCAATTGTCCCGCTGCGGGCTGAGCCTTGGCTGAAATCGGCCCAAGCGGGAGAATTAAACCGATCAAAACCGGGACCAGGAAATATTTCATGGTAGGCTCCTTTTTCACTCGATCTTTTTATTCGATTTATTTGATTAGCTGTCGTCGATTTTACTAAATATCGTCATTTATTGGAATCATGCGGATTGAATATTGAGATTTGTTGATGAAACGCTGTTTGCAGTCCCGCTTGGAACAAAAGTTGCTGATGTTGATCGGATAAAGGAGGACTGAAATGAACGGTATAATTCAGATCGTTTCGGGGCTCGTAATCGGAGGGGCAGGTTTTCACCAGATCGCTGTGGACCCCATCCAGGGCGCGTGCGCCCTCTTTCTGGCCGGTTTTTTGGTAATGATCGGGTTTGAAAAAAAGCTGGCCGCCCGGTCGCGGGACAGTAAATAGAGCGATGGCCGGATAAGAGCAGTGGCCAGTCGTCAGTGGTCCGTGGTAGAAATAAATTCCGGCACTGGAAGGTGTGCTCAAAACCGAAAACTGAAAACTCATCAGTTGACAGCCACGAAGGCACTTTTTATGAAATCATACGAAAATGGGCGAAAAAGGGAGATCGCAAGCTGTGCCGCTTTTGCGAATGCAGAACAGGATTTTCCGGATGCCCTTGATTTTACAGGCAAAAGATTTTTTCTCAAGGTTCCCTTTTGTTTCAGTGACTTAGATGGTCACTCAGTGTAACGTCCGTTCATGCTTGATCTATTTTACCTCTCCGGCGTTTTCGTTTTTCTCGCTTAAAACTGGGAAGATCAACTTTGACTGTTCGGCCGGCATTAGCTAAAACAGGACTCACGATTTAAGAGGGGCTAAAGCGAGTTCTTTCCGGGGTAATTTATCTTCTAATTCCTATTCGTTTCATTTTTAGCACCAGGGGTTTTTCAAGATTGGGCGCGTGCGCTGGGGGGCGCTTGCGCCTTGCGCCAAAACTGTTTTGTTTTTTCGGGGAACGGGACGGAAAACTTATGGAGCAGAAGTGGCAGGAAATCAAAAGAAAGCTACAGTCGGACCTGTCCAGGGGACAGTATGAACTTTGGGTTTCACCGATTGAATTCCTGGGGTTGGAAAATGAAACGGTAGCGCTGGGGTGTAAAAACCGGTTTCACATCGAGTGGATAAGGGAGAAGTTGGAGGTTAAGCTTTTGGCTGTGGTAAGGGAGTTTTTCCCGCTGGTGAACCGGTTGGAGTATGAGACTCTGAGCGGGGCGCCGGATCCGGAGGAAGTCCCCCAGGCTCAACCTCACAGGCAAATTGTAATAAGCGACCTTATCAAGCACTCGGGACCGGTTTTTAATCCCAGATTCACTTTTGACCAGTTTGTGGTGGGGTCTTCAAATCAATTTGCATTCGCCACTGCAAGGGGCATAGCGTCCGGTAAGCAGATGTATATCAATTCGGCTTATATTCTTTCCGAGACCGGGCTTGGAAAAAGTCACCTCTCACACGCTGTGGGCAGCTATATATGCCGAAAAGCGCCCGAATTGAGAGTTCATTACGTCACGGCGGAACAGTTTGCAAACGAGATGATCTACTCGCTGAAGAATGGAAGCATCGAAAACTTTAAGACGAAGTTTCGAGCCGAGTGTGATGTTTTGCTGTTAGAAAAAGTGGAGTTTCTAAGCGGTAAGGAAAAAATCCAAAACGAGCTGGTTTATACTTTGGACGAGTTGATGGACCGTGGGAAAAAGATCCTGTACACGGGCAACAGATTTCCAAAGGACATTCCGAAGCTTAGCAGCGAGTTGCAGTCGAGGCTGAGCGGGATTCTGGTGGCGCCTATCGGACCTCCGGACTTCAAGACCAGAATGGAGATAATTCGAAAGAAGGCCTTAGGGGAAAACGTTCATCTGCCCTCGGAGGTGATTCATTTCATGGCCGAGCGGGTCAAGGGGGATATTCGGCAGCTTGAGAGCTGCCTGGTTGGCATAATCGCAAAGTCGAATATCCTCGGCGTGCCTGTTACGCTGGACCTTGCCCAGGAACTCACTGAAACTATGCTCGACCGGTTGCCCAAACTGACCATCGACCACATTCAGCAGATTGTTTGCTGTGCTTTCAATATTTCGGCGGAGGACCTCAAGTCTTCGAAAAGGCGAAAAGAGTTTACGACGGCCCGAAAGATCGGGATGTATCTGTGCCGGCGGTATACGACCGAGTCGCTTGAATCGATAGGGAGGTCATTCGCCCGGACTCACAGTTCGGTGCTGTACGCAATAAACGATCTGACGAAAGGATTGGAGAAAGACAATAAAATCAGGCGGCAGGTCGAGCATATCAGTCGGAGGCTGGATGCGAGCTGCCTTGCGTGATTGTGCACAGGTCGTTTCTCAGGTCTGTGGAGAGCTGTGATACGAGGCCTGACATTGCTGAGGCGAATTCTTTTGGACCTGTTGAGGTTAGAGGGGGGCTCTGATAATGGAAATTTTTTCGAAAAAGAACTGCGCGGGGTTTTTCCCGCCACAGGCTGATTTCCAGGTCAAGCAGGGCGTGGGGAGAGGGGCCGTTTTCTTCGAGAGCGAACCGATAGATTTGTCCACTTATCCCGTATTGCGCAGACATCGGATTTGTTGCCGCTACGATACCCTCAAATACCTTTGCTTGAGAGAGATCACGCATCAGATTGTTTGCAACCATGTCTCCGGCAGAATTTACCCATTTGTAATGTGACGAGAAACGGACCTGCAGGGAAGGTGAAATAACGGCCATCTGGTCGCGGTCGTAAGGGGCGGAAGCTCCGAACGGCCAGAAGCGCACCGTCCCGGAAAACGGCATGGCACAGTTCGAAGTCTGGAAAGGGTAATCAATCTGGTAATAATCCGGAGCAGGGCTTTGGGTAAAAAGTGATCCCAAACAGCCGGACAGCATCAGCAAAATGCAAAGGTAAAAAGTAAAAATCAAGAACTTGTTGCCGTTTTCCTTTTGCTTCTCGCCCTGGTATTCATGTTTTTCGCTTCTTTTTTTCATGCTTTTCGCCGGCAAATGAAGAGGTTGGTTTTTTGAATAACCGTTTACTGTTTCTTGAACGGCTCCTCGGGCTGTTTGCCCGGGAAGATCAGCCGGTTGGGCTGTTCCTTGATGTTTTGGACCAGTGAATTCAAATGCTCGATGAGTGTTCCCAGTTGCTCAAGGTCCAGCTCGAGCAGATTGGCGGACTCATTGACCTTGGTTCCCAGACTCGAAAAAGCTGTCCCGCCGGATTGGAGTGTTTCGCCAAACTGGTCCGAAAGCCGTTTGAGGGTGCCGGGTGGCAAAGAATCAAGCTGTTGTTTGAGCCGGGCTGTGGCCTCGCGGGTTGACGCCAATGTGGCACTGAGATCTTTCATCCCCTTGTTGACGCGCTCCTTGGGCATCGCCTGTGACAATCTTGCGAAGAGAGCTTCTGAATGCTGCGAAGCATTTTTCAATGCGGCAATCGTAGCCTTGAGGTCTCCACCGTTTTTTGACTCGGCGCCAAGCTGCACCAGGAGATTGTTGAACAGACCCGAAGTTTTCTTCCATGAACCTGTAAGCCCCTCTAAATCCAACGAGATGAATTTCACGTAAAGGTTATGCAGGCCGGTTTCGAGCAGTTCGAGCTCGGACGGGTACGACTGGATAGAGGGATATTTTGTTGGGAAAGTAATCTTTGGGGTAAGTTGCTCAATGTCTTCCGGGGCGGTGTCTATTTCGAGGTAGCGCAAGCCGGTCAAGCCCTGCTCACGCAACCGGGCGGCAATGGTGTTGTTCGACCCGGAAATCGGCCCTCAGTTTCATCAGAACTTCAACCAGGCGGCCGTCCGGGGCAATATCCACATTGTAGACACGACCAACGGGCACGCCCTTGTAGTTGACCACCGCGTCTTCCTGCAATCCCTTTACAGAAACACTGAAATAGGTGGAGTATATCTTTGTGTTTTGAAACAAAAAGGCCGCCTTGAGCCAGACGGCTGATCCTCCTATCAACGCCAGGCAAATCACAGCAAACAGGCCGATTCTGAATGGACTGACCTTTCTGGCCAACTCGCTCCCCCAATAAGAGGCATATGGTAAAATTCACTTGGCGCCGCCATGGAAGGGGGCGCTGCCACCGCATTGGAAACTGTAAGCGTCACATCCGGGGTTTCCTGATGGACACTAGCTCACCTTTGCTATCCTGTGGAAAAAATCATAAACGCGGGAATCCGAGCTGTTTTCCAACTCGTTGGGAGGACCGGTTGCGATTATCCCCCGGGCCTCTCCATCCACCATTATCGACCAGTCTGAAATAGCCTTGATGCTCGGCAGATCGTGGGTAACGACTACCATGGTAATGCCCAGCACCCGGTTTAATTCCATCAGGAGGTTATCCATTTCGGCGGATATCACAGGGTCGAGTCCTTCTGTAGGCTCATCGCAGAAAAGAGTTTTTGGGTCGAGGGCAATCGCCCTGGCCAGACCCGCCCGCTTCTTCATTCCGCCGCTGAGCTCCGCCGGATAATAGCTCTCATAGCCGCCAAGTCTCACCATTTCCAACTTGAGCCGGACAATATCGGGCAAAATCTCTTTTGGAACATTTGAAAACTCACGGATCGGCAAAGCGATGTTTTCACCAAGAGTAAGAGAGCCGATAAGCGCACCTGATTGAAACAGCACCCCAATCCTTCTCCTTGCCCACTCGAGCCACGCCTCGGCCCCGCTCTCGAAAATATCTTTGCCGTAAAGCCGCACACGGCCCTTCGTTGGTTTGAGCAACCCGATCAAACCTTTCATAAGGGTGCTCTTTCCGCTGCCGCTGCCTCCCAGAACAGTTACTATCTGTCCCTGTTCAACGCAAAAACTGACGTCTTTTAATATAGTCCTGTCCCCATAGCCGAGCGAAACATTCTCAGCGCAAATGGCTTGCTCTGACGTGGAGTTGTTGGCCGAATCCGCAGGCATTCTTATTGCTCTTTATGCAACAGCAGTGTACTCCCGTAAACTTCTCATCGTTTCAGCTCCTTATGCAACCAGGCTGAACGAATATAAGTCCGCTGAAACATCCGTGCATCGGGTAATTTGCTTTGGTTAAGAAAAAGAAGACACCTGCCGGTAAGTTTACCAACCCAGAAAATAATACATGACGGTCAATATGGCGTCGGCAAAGATAATCAGGAAAAGTCCGCTGACTACCGCCGCGGTGGTCTGGCGTCCCACGCTGTCGGCTCCCAGACCCGTTTGGAACCCTCGAAAGCATCCGACTAGAGCTATAAGGATTGCAAAAACCTCTGTTTTCAGCAAGCCTCCCGCAATGTCACTGAACGCTATGGCCGTGTACACTTCATACATGAAGCTGTATGGCGTCAGGTCAAGGGAAACGCTGGAGACGGCAATCCCTCCGGCAAGCCCTGCGAAATTGGCCCACATGGTCAAAAGAGGTGCGGCTATCATCAGCGCCAACACTTTGGGAAGCGTTATGAATTCGGGCAGATTGAATCCCATTACCGAAAGAGCGTCCAATTCCTCTCCGACTTTCATGGTGCCTATTTCGGCTGCGAAAGCAGAGCCGGAACGTCCTGCAAGAAGCATTGCAGTGAAAACGGGCGCCAACTCACGAGCCAGGGCAAGGCTCACAAGGTCGGCTACGTATATATTGGCCCCGAACTGCCTCAACTGGATAGCTGCCTGGAACGTCATGACCACCCCGAGAAGGAACATGATCAAAAACAGTATGGTCATGGCGTTGGAGCCCGCCAATTGAAGGTAATAGAAGGACTCGGTCCAGCGAAACCTCGCCGGATGCCGGATAGAGCTGGCCATGACCGCAAAAAAAGATCCACAGAACCGGGCGAAATCCCTGAATTCGACTGCCTGATCGATCAGAAATTCCCCAAAACGCTCCAGCAGCGATCCGGATGGAGGGGAAGGTTTGTCCTTTTTTGGTTTCTCACGTTCGAGGAATTCGAGAAAATGTTTTATGGGAGGCTGTATGGATTGGGTGCGAAGCCGGACGCCCTTGCGCTCGCACAGGCCCTGAATGGACCGCAACAACGCCGCACCGGCGCTGTCCACTTTTGATACCGCGGAAAGGTCGAGAACGAGCGAGGCGTTCTCTTTCCTGGAAGCGAGCGTGCTTACGCTTTGCCAGATTTCAGCGGCAGTTTCATAGGTCAGGGGAGTCGTGAAGGAAATTAGCAGTTCGCCTTCGGAAGACTTCCCTGTTTCAAAAGGGAATCCTCTGCCCAAGAGGATATCCTTTCCTTTATGATTTATTGACCATCGTTGATTTTCTCTCTGAGAACACCGGAGCACTTGAAGGTAACTACGCTGCGGGGGGAGAGAATGATGGGATTGCCCGTCTGGGGATTGCGGCCCCTGCGCTGGTTCTTTTCCTTTACGCTGAACTTGCCGAACCCGCTTATCAGTACGTCTTCACCATTCTCAAGCGTGTTTTTTACGATCTCGAAAAGAGTGTCGATAATCTGTGCTGATTCTGTCTTGGTAAAAATGTTTTTGGCAAACAAGTTTTCGACAATGTGGGCTTTGGTCAAAGTCATTAATCTTCCTTTCCTTACAGCGCCATCGAACCTGCGAGGTCTTTCGCGTATAGATTATTCAGTCTTATTGAATTCTCGTAAACTATTAAAGTATTATTCTCGGGTTTTCAAGGAAAAAAAGGGTGTTTGGAGCTGGAACCCCTCATTTTTAAAGACAAAATCGCTTTTCGAATCCTCGATGGCCTCAACCGGAAAACCCCGTAAGCTGCGGGTTGAAATTCCCCATAACCACTGGCGCAGGAAGCGTCAAACATAGCGAAAGAGGGAGATGTGCGGGAATTAAGGCGTTGCCTTTTAGAATTTATCGTCTTTGTGTTGCATTGTGCAAAACGGCAGGCCATCGGCCTGCCGTTTTGTTTCCTCATGGTGTTATCGTGAGGTCAACGCAAAGAATTGGATGGTTAAGTTGCTGAAACTAAACTGAAATGGCGGTGCAGGGTTTCGAACCCCGGACGCTACGGATATGAGCCGTATGCTCTACCACCTGAGCTACACCGCCTTTGAACCTTTGATATTTAAATGAAATTGGCGGTCCAGTCAATAAGATTCCTGTAGATCGTGCGCCATTGGGGGTGCAGGAGGACCCCGCATGGTTCCCCCGATTGAGTTTGACAAAAATCAACCCTTCGGGTAGATGTTTTAGAGCATTGACGAGAAGAGCTTCTTCGGCGGTTTTCTTCCATGTTGCGGCATGGTGTCCACTCCGATACACGGTCCCCGCGGTGAATTTTTTTACGCCGGAAGCCACAAGGAGATTAGATTTTGGACCAAAGGCTTTTTGAAATAAAAATAATCAGCGGTTTTGCTGCCGCGCACAATCTAAAGAACTTTCGTGGAAAGTGTGAGAACCTGCACGGGCATAACTGGAAAATCGAAGTGGTCCTGCGGGGGAAATCTCTGGAAGAAAACGGCATACTTGTCGATTTCGGGGAAGTAAAAGCGGAAACCAGGGCGGCGCTGGAGGAATTGGATCATAAATACCTAAATGAACTACCCTTTTTCCTGCAGAACAATCCCTCCTCCGAAAATATCGCCCGTTTTCTGTTCGAAAGGCTCTCTGAGAAGCTGAATACCTTGAAAATCCGGGTTCATAGCGTATCTGCGTGGGAATCTGCCGACGCTTGTGCAACATACATGGAATACTGAGAGATTCTTGAGCCGAATTAATAAAGGAGTCTGCCGATGGGAGTTGTCGACGAAAGGACCGGAAGCTGTTGCGATACGCCCTGCGATGCGGACTTCGGCCTATTTGTCCTTTATTGTGGTTTCCTTCCTCCTGATGTTTGGAGGTGTCGCAGAGTGTGGCGGTCCAACAACCTGCGCTCGGACTCGCAGACACCGCATCCAGCAGAGCAGGCGCATAGGACCAGCAGCCTCCGGCCCTGGAGAAAAGCCCGCCGGTCCCATAAAGGCTCATAAAGAGCTTGCGCTTCCTAGAGTACAGTCTCAAGGGGCCGAAGCATCCGCCCCCGAGGCCCCTGAGCATGGAGCGGCGCATGGGGAGGCCCATGTCGGGCCGCGCGGTGAAGAACACGTTCAACTTCCCGAGATTTCCCCGATTCCGGGTGTAACTTTTGTCGATACCTTAATAAAATTGATGGATTATGAGCTTCACGGCAGAATGCTGGGCTGGAGGCCTAACGGCATCATGATCTGCCGCTTTACCGATAATATAAACAACTACCAGCTCGGGGTCCTCGAAGCCGTTCGGTTTACCACGCTTCGACTCAAAGACAGCCTTACCAGGCTGGGCGAGGCCGATACATACGATCCCGATCTGGAGCAGGCGGTCAATGAGTTGCATGATCAGCGCCACTTCATGGTGGTTCCCATCCGCTGAAAGTTCATACAGCCAGGCGATTGAACACCTGAAAAAATTCAAAACCAAACTTGAGAAGGGCCAGCGGAGTTTCTACTACCGCCGCGACACACTGGTCGCGCTGCTCTCCACTTACAAGGACCAGCTCGGAAATGTGAACAGAACGCTGGTCATGCCGGTTGGATGGTACAAGTCGGACGATTACTTCTATTATGCCAAAGGTGTGGCCCATGTGTATTATGAAATCCTGAAAGTCTGCCGGGTGGGATTCAAGAACCAGTTGGCCACCATGCATGGGGCTGACATAATGGATGAGGCGCTGCACGAGTTGCTCATCGCGGAGAAGATAAACCCCTGGATAGTTTTCGACGGCGATTTCGGTGGATTTTTTGCCAACCACAGGGCCAACCTGAACGCGCCTTTGAGCGAGGCGGCGCATCTGCTTGCAGTGCTTAGCGTCCTTTAACGACTGGTGACTGTTTTGATCACGACTGTTAGAATATCTAATGACCGCTTCTAGCAACAATTCTTCTGTTTTCCGACGCCGTCCAGAAAATGAAAGCGTCTATGCCGGCCGGATCTGTTTCGGTGAGCTTTGCCCAGATTTCGCAATATCCAAGAATTTGAGGACGGTCACGGCCTCGATTTCCCTTTGCAGGAAATCCTCGATGCACTCGCCTTCCAGGGGCATCGATGTTTTAAAATCTACCAGGTTCCATTTCCCTTCGATCCGTGCGGCAAGATCAATCACCCCCGAATAAGAGTACGTCACGCTCGTGGGCACACTCCGCAGGCCATTCGATTCTGCGCAGGTCAGGCGGCAATACTGTAAAAAGCCTGGAGCCATGGATCATCCAGGCATGATTTGACTTCCGAAAGAGCTCTCCGGGCGATTTCCAGGGACTTGGAGCTCTCAATTCCAATTCGGCTGAGAGTTGCGCTTGCCCTCTGAGCCGAGGGGAGGGCGCCTTTTTGCCAAAATCGGCAAGGAGGCGGTGAACGAGCGTTCCCCACACGTTGGGCGGGCAGGCGGCAGGACCGGACTCCGGATGCTGCTCAGGCCGGTTGCGCTCCGGCAGGCCTGCTTGGCTCCGTCATGCATCCGAAGCCGCTCAGCCTCGGAGGGTGAGATAACAGTGAAAACCGGTTTTTCGCGTTCGAATTGGGCCGGCGCGAATTCAGGCACGATGCTCTCGATAGGGTGCACCTGGCAGGCGCCGGAATCGGGTTCGATGCTGAACAAAAAAACCATCCGCACCGCGGGCGGACCTTTTCCATTGGCCTGTGCCGGCGTATTGCGGCCTGTTGCAGGGCATGTCGATACGGTCTATTGCGCAAAGCTCATCGATCCCATAATGTTTGCTAAGCCAGCCCAGGGGACTTTGCGCAGATCGGTTGAAAAAGAGTTTCCCTTCTTTTTTGCCAGTCCGCTCATAACGAGTTCGCTGCCGCGCGCGCGTAACGGCAACATAGAAAAGTCTCCTGGCTTCACCCAACTGCCGTTTGGAGCGCAGTTTGCTCAGCAAGGCATAGAGCGGGTCCTTTTCGCCCGTCAGACGGTCGGGTCTTGAGGCCAGAAGGTAATCTCCGGAATTGGGCGCCCTCTCGAGCATGTATGGGGGCGGCTGGTCTTTTCTTCCCCCCTCCGGGTTCCAGTCCATAAAAGGAATGAAAACCGCGTCGAATTCCAGCCCTTTGGCGCCATGAACGGTTGAAAGGACAATGTTTGAAGAGGCGGTGTCCGGGTCTACCGGTTCATAGGCCTTCTGCAGGAGTTGTTCGAACCGCGCAAGCGTGCGGACCGGTTCGCCCTGTTCGGCCTCCCTGAGCATCTGGAGAAAACGGCGGCAGCAGTTCAGACCCCGGCTCCCCCACTTCGATAGCACCACGTGCGCCCCTTCCAGATCGAGCCACGCCGATTCGACAACATCGGCCAGCGGTTCGTGCCCCAGCGTGCTGCCAGGCGCCGGTGAGCGCCTCCCAGAATGAGCCCGACTTGCTGTCGTGCTCTGAAAAAGCGTGGATTTTTTCAACCCAGAGAGCGGGGTGCTCTAGCGATATGGCATGGATTCGGTCAAAATCCAGACTAAACCAGGGACTTCGAAGCTGGGCCGCCCAGGCAAGGTCGTCCTGAGGCAGAACTATTCCCCGGCAAAGCTGCCACAGGTAGAAAACTTCGGGTCTTTCCCGGAGCTTCAATCCCTCCTTTACCTGAACCGGGATCTTCTTTTGCTGGAGAGCTTCCAGGTACACCGGCAGATGGGTGCGCGAGAAAAGCAGAATGGCGTTTGCAAATGGCGGCCATTTTCTTCGATATGCCGGGCGATTCTTCCCGCCAGCCACTGAGCTTCTCTTCTTCTTGCGCTCTCGCGCTCAGGCCACTCCATGAAAAGGGCTAGCTCGATTGGGGCCGGATCGCTATGAACACGTGTGGTTGGTGAGGGTTTTGCCGGGCTGAAAGGGACTTCGTCGAATTCAACTTGAGGATCGGCCATAACCGTGCGTTCGAAGATACTATTGCACCAGTCGATGAGATGAGGTTGGGAGCGGAAATTTGTATCCAGTACAAGAGGCTCCAGGTAGATATTGGCTCCTCCTTCTACAGGAAGCCCCCTGCGGGCATCCATGAACAGCTTGACCTCAGCTTTGCGGAAAGCATAAATCGACTGCTTGGGGTCACCGACCATAAAAAGGGTCTTTCGCCCGGTCTCGTCTGACCAGCCGGCACACAGCTTCTGTAAAAGCTCCCACTGCACCCGGCTTGTGTCCTGAAATTCATCGACCAATATATGCCGAATCTGCTGGTCAAGCATCAACTGAAGGTCGGAAGGCTCTGCGGCGTCAAACAGACGCAGGGCGGCCAGTTCCAGCGCAGAATAATCGAGGGTCCTTTTGGCTCGACGCCTCGCATCATAGATTTCAATCACGGAATGAAGCAGGACTACGAGGTCCCAGAGAATGTCGGGATCAGTCACCGGGGCGCCTGGAGCGGGAAGTTGACGGATGTCGTGAAGTCTTTGAGCAACTTGGGAAGGCATATCCTGAATGGCGCAGCCCCACATACTTTTGGCAAATCCGCCGTAAAACCCTGTCTTCGGTCCAAGCCGGCTCCGGATGCCGCCTTCCTTGGTGAGAAAAGTGTCCGCAAGGCAAATCCAATGGGGCAGATCTTCCCACTGCGGTCCCGGGATAGCGGCCGGAAGAGTGCAGGCGGCCTCTGCGCCCGCGCTCCTGGTCTGCTCTAGGAAACAATCCCATCCGCGTCCCAGTTCGCAGGCTTCGAAACCCGCCTTCAGTGATCCCAGTTCTGCTTCCACCATTTCACGGACCCTCGCCGCGAGATAACCGGACGCCCGGTCGCGGCTCAGGACCTGCACCATCTCAAGAAGTCCGCCCCTTCGTTCTACCAGGTCCTTCATTTCATTTGCCAGGGCCGGCCAGGAATTGTTCAGATAGAGAAGGCGGTTCATAAGTGCGCGCCGCGCCGCCTCACCTTCCTTGCGGGAGGCTATTTGCTGAAGCGCATCGTTAACGGTTTCCCGGATGAAAATTTCCTGTTCGTTCTCGTCCATAAGAGCGGACCCCGGGGCTATACCGGCTTCGAAGGGCGCCTGCGAGGCAATCGCGTAGCAAAATGAATGAAAAGTGCGGATATCCAGAATTTCCCCCGAGAGGAGGAGTTCTTCAAGCTTGCTGTGAGCTGCGAGAGCTTTCGAGGCGTAACCGATCAGTTCGGCTTCAGCCTCGGTGTAAGCACCGCTTCCGGGCGCCGGGCCACTTTTTGCCCGCTCAAGGCAGCCCTTTACTCTTTCACGCATTTCGGCTGCTGCCTTGTTGGTGAAAGTAAGCGCCAGGATCTGCCGTGGATGGTCTACCAGTC
The DNA here is from genome assembly GCA_963725365.1 of uncultured delta proteobacterium. GTDB lineage: Bacteria > Desulfobacterota > Syntrophobacteria > Syntrophobacterales > Syntrophobacteraceae > SbD1. The sequence goes on from CAVRZU010000168.1 coordinate 25,373, forward strand.
CGAGAAGGCGAAGAAAACGGGAAACCAGTAGAAAAGTCTTACCCGATCCGGCGGGAGCGGTAAGGTGAAAGCTGCCCGCCGGGTCCAGGGCTCTTGAGCGTTTTTCGGCATCTGCGAGAACAAACATATTTGTGCCAGAGTTATCCGTCATACTCACTGACCCCGTTTGAGAAGCTCCTCGGCATGCTCTCGCACCTTCCGGGATATCGAAATCCCCCCCAGCATGCGCGCGAGTTCTTCCGCACGTTCCGATTCCGTCAGCATTCTGATTGTAGTGGATGTCTCGTTGCTTTCCGCCGTCTTATTCACCATGTAATGCCATTTGCCGTAGCAGGCGATTTGGGGAAGGTGGGTAATGCAGATTACCTGGTGCCGCTCCGCAAGCTTATTTAATTGGATACCGACAAGCTCTGCGGTGCGGCCTCCGATTCCCGCGTCAACCTCATCGAAGATCAGCGTCTCCGCTTCTCCTTTCCTGCTGAGAAGACTTTTCAGGGCAAGAAGAATCCTGGAAAGCTCACCTCCTGAAGCTATCCTGACGAGCGGTTTCAAGTCTTCTCCAGGGTTGGCCGAGAGCAGAAATTCCACACGGTCTATGCCGGCAGGGGAGAATAAGGGAGCATTTTCGTCCCCTCCGGAAAAGTTAACACAGAAGCGTGCGTGTGGCATATCGAGATTGGCCAGGTTGGCCACCACTTCCGTAGAGAGCCTTTCGGCCGCCTCGCGGCGCTTGCGCGAAAGAAGGCCGGCCTTCTCCAGATAGGCCAGGCGCAGGGATTCGATCTCCTTTTCCACTTGTTCTTCCCGAAGGGTCGATTCCTCGCTTTCTCCCGCCATGTTGAGGAGTTCTTTCAATTTGGCCAGCATCTCGTTTGCGCTCGGGCCGTACTTTTTCCCGAGTCTGCCCAGGAGTGCGAGCCGCTCTTCCACCGCTGCGAGCCTTGAGGGATCGAAAACTATTCGTTTCGCATAGCTTCGCAGCGCGTGGGTCATCTCTTCGAGGTGGATGCGCGCCAGCTTGAGGTCTTCGCGAAGGCTGCTCTGGGAAGAATCGACGTCTGTGATCGTACCCAGGTCTTTTTCTATCTCCGAGAGCCGCTCTAAAATGGCGCCCTTCTCCGAATAGAGCGCGCCAACGGCCCTTTGTGAGGCCTGGGTCAACAAAGCCGCGTTCTTAAGTATCTGCCGCTCCTGCCCGAGATCAGCATCTTCGTCAGGTTGAATCTTTGCCGATTCAAGTTCTCCTATCTGGAATCGCAGAAAATCCATCCTGGTCGCTTTGTGTTCCCTTGCACGCCTCATGCGGCCCAGTTCTTCGCGTTTGTCCTGCCACCCGGTGTGTATAGACCGCACTTCGGAGCAATCTTCATCGAGGTTTGCGAAAGAGTCCAGAAGACCTAGGTGGGTCTCCTGATCGAGGAGAAGTTGATTCTCGTGCTGCCCCGAGACCGAGATCAAAAGTGGGGAAATCTGTTGGAGCTGCTGCACCGATGCGGCCTGGTCGTTTATGAATACACGGTTTCGACCGCTCCTGGCGATGCTTCTGCGGATTACAAGCTCAGGACCGAACTCGATTCCCCACTGGCTAAGGCGCAGTGCACAAGGGCATTCGGACGGCTTTAACTGCATGACCGCCTCAACGCTTGCTTCAGCCGCTCCGGTTCGAATCATCTCGCTTGATGCCCGCGCCCCGAGGATGAGGTTGACCGCGCCGATCAGGATCGATTTGCCGGCGCCGGTCTCGCCTGACAGGACATTAAATCCGCCATGAAAATCTATTTCGAGATCGCGAATGATGGCATAGTTGTGAATGGCCAAATTGGTCAGCAACTCTGGAGCTTCCTTCCTATCGCAAGATAGATTTATCAGGACACCGTTGAAAGAATACCATTAGATTAAAACTGTGGCCAGTCGTCAGTGGCGAGTGATCAGAAAAAACAAATAAGCCGGTGGCCGCATTGAATCAGAGGGCAGTCGTCAGAGGCCGGCGTTCGGATTAAAGCAGTGGCTGGGCGCTATGTCTGTGCAGGGTAGTGCTGGAACCGGGACAAAGCGGTGGGCGCGAAAAAAACCGCGCCCACTCAAAGCTAAAAATTATCGATCAATTATCGATTGGATTGCAGGAGGATAATCCATCTTCAGAGGCATGAAAATCAGCTCAGGATCAACGAATTCCCTGAGAACGAAAAGCTCCTTGTAAGTGGGAGCCAGGGTCTTCCCCTTAACCCTTTCCACGTTCAAGTCGAATCCGCAGTTATCTTTGACCTGGGCGACAGTTACCCCCGGATGGCTCGACTCTAGATACATGATCCCGTCTTCGTCGAACCGGTAAATCCCCATATCGGTCACAACCGAATCGGGGCCGCAGTCGGCAAAGGGTGTATCCTTCCAGATTTCCTTCTTGGGCTTCCATTCGCGGGTCTTGAAATCCCAGCACCACCATCCGGGAGTCGTGGTGTAATCGTTTCTTTCCACAAATCGCCTTTTTTCCTGGAGAATGATGAAAGCGGTCCGGCGAGCCATGGCGCCTATATCAGCGTTTCCGCCCGACCCTGGAAACCTGTGCGCCGGCGAGTAGTAATCGCCGATCGATGTGAGGTTTACGCCACCGTATTTGTCGATTGCCGCGCCTCCAAGGAATCCCAGCGTGATGAAGCCCTGCTGCAGATAATATCCGAACGTATCGATCAGGCCGCCCAAAGTCGAACTCATATTTGCCGCCCTTTGATCGGCGACCGACATCGGGACGTGCATCGTTTTCCCGTCGCATATACCGGATTCATAGATCAGGAGTGCGTGAGGCGCATCGAGCATATTTGCGGTCATGATCCCGACCATCGGAAGACCCGTTCCGGCAAAAACTATGTCGTCATTTCGAACCTCGCGGGCAACAGCTATGGCCATCAGTTCGGGAAGGATATATTCGCCCTGCTTTGCGGGTTCATCGGGCATCTTGTCTACCAGTTCCATCAATTCTTCGATCGATTTGCTCATGCCTGTTCCCCTTTCCTAGAAACCGCTTCTTGCGACGGACAGAGGCATCGTCATCCTGGGCGCGGGTTTTTTGCCCCTCACCATCCGGGTGCTGTAGCCGGTTACGCTGTCGGCCTTGAGGTCGAGCAATCTTTTGGCGCCAAGTTTTCCCATGAAGTCTTCCCAGTCCCTTGGCCCGAACACCCATTCATCCAGCCACTTCCTCAGGTCGTCTTCCTTCCTGGATGCGGCATCCATGGTTCTCATAAAGGGAGCGTCGTAGTCGTAGAAAAAGGGGACAGAGCTGGGGAAAGCGCCCCAGGGCTGCTCGACGATGCAGTCCACGGTGAAAAACGGAATCTGGTTTGTTTCGGGGGTCTTGCGCACTTCTGATTCCGGTATGAGTTCTTCACAGATCAGCACTACCTTATCCGCCGCGAAGGCGATTTCCTTGTCGATGGTGCCGACTCCGCGCCACCGCGCCGTGCCCCTGTCACCCGCCTGGGTCACGTGGATTACCGCCAGGTCCGGTCTTGCGGCAGGCAGAAGCACCACTTCGCCGTCTCCGTAAAATGGGTCTTCCATCTGAATGAATTTTTTCTTTGCAATCTTGGGATTTGTGCCGTCACGCAGTCCGGCGCGGCCAAGCGCATCGTAGTCCGGGTTTAAGAGATCCGAGCCAAGAGGAGCGTAGTAAGGAATAAAGGGCGCGCCAATGGCTCCGGCCAGGTACCTCATCGCCATAGCGCCATGGGAATAATCTTCCAAAATGATCTGCTTGGCCTTGTATCGTCGGTCGAGACTTATATCCAGCTTTCCGGCCATTTCCCCCCAGCCCATCCAGTCGGTTTCAAATATATTTATTGCGCCGACTGCATTGAGCAGCCAGGTGCAGCAGCTACCATGACGATCCATGATATGCAGGTCCGTGAACCCCTGCCTGACTGTTTCCCATGCAAATGCCACCGGGTTCCTGTTAAATCCTGTGAATCCGCTGTATGCGCAGATCAGTCCGTCGTGCATATATTTTTTCACAGCATCTTCGAGGGAGAGGATTTCCACATGTTTTCGTTGTCTTAGCGGTCGCGGCATAGGAATAACCTCATTTGATTAGAGTATAAGAGCACGAGTTCCATAAAAAGCGCAGGTCCTGATAAAACCTGCGGTTTCCGGGAAAGAGTGAGTGGTGAATGCTGAGGACTGAGCGAAAGAACTTCGTGTTGCTTCCTCAGTCCTCATGGCTCCGTTATAAACTTAAATTCAGATGAGTCCGTTTTTTTTCATTGTGGCCAGTTGCTTAGGCCCCAAGCCAAGCTTCAGATCGTAGACATGCTCGTTATCCGCACCGGCAGGACGGCACACCCACTTGACCCGTGGCGGCGATTTTGTCATTTTCCAGGCCTGGTTGGCGCTTGCATCAATTGATAGAGCCTGTCTGATACGGAATAATCAAATCAAGTTGCGCGATGGGCTTCTGGACCGAACGTAAAAATTGGATTCTGCAATAGAAGAGATGAAGGCCAAAAAAACCATACAATCTCTCAATCGAACATGCAAGCGATATGTGAGGGGATTTAGGGATTTAGGGCAATCTACCGACTTTAAGCCCTTTGGTTTTGATGCTGAGCCCGAGTTGGAATGTCCTTTCTCTGTTCACGGTTTACCGGCTACTGACTACTGTCCCTACGAAGCGCAACGCGCCAATGACGGGGCGGGGTTTATCCCCCATGCTGTTGTTTAGGGAAGAATCAATGTGGGGCGGGCTGGAAAGCCAGCCCCACAAATAAACGGCCTTAAGGCAACAGCATTAGGGTTTATCCCCGCCCAATCTTGAACGCAAATTAGTATAAGTTAAGCAGCCCGGCTCGTCTGACCGGGCAGAAACTCAGCCCGATCACTGCTGTCCCGGCTCCTTTTTCTTATCCGGTTGCTTCTGCTGCGCCGGCGCAGGCTTTGGCGCAGGAGCTGGAGCCGGCCTTGGAGCCGGAGCAGGCTGTCGCACCTCAGGTCTTGGCGCTGGAGCAGGAGTTGGTCTTGGAGCCGGAGCAGGCTGTCGCACCTCAGGTCTTGGCGTCGGAGCAGGAGTTGGTCTTGGCTCCGGCGCAGGCTGTCGCACCTCGGGTTTTGGCACAGGAGCAGGAGTTGGTCTTGGCGCTGGAGCAGGCTGTCGCACCTCGGGTTTTGGGGTGGGGGTGGGTTGCGGCCGAGGAGGTTGGACCTCAGGACGTACTCCGCCGCCAGGTGCGCCTGCCGGTGGCTTCGCTACCCCTGGCGCTGGTGGTCTGGTTTCGCCCGGCGCAGGTGGCCTTACCCCTGGAGCGGGTGGTCTCGTTCCCACTGGAGCAGTTGGTTTTGTCACCCTGGGAGCAGGCGGCCGAACCCCTGGTGCTCCAGTTTTAATCACAGGTGAGGCTGCAACAGGCTTTATGTTCTTTTTCATTTCCACGGATTTGAAAGAAACCTGGTTTTTCGGAGCGTTTACCTGGTTTGGCGGGACCAGTTTGTTAGTCAGTTTGGTAGGGGGCGGTACGGCCGCCTTTGCAACCGGTTTTGCCGTTTTGGCGGCGGTCTCAGCCTTTCTGAGGGCCGGCGCCGTTATGCTTTTGGCCCCAGTTGCAGTTATCCGCTGGTTTTGGACGATCCTCTCCACCACCTCAGAGTGAGGCTTCAATGCAGGCGCCTGATTTACAAAGTTGTATTTCGCTGGTGTCTGATTGAAGTTCTTGACCACGGTATTGTTGACTACCGGAGCGGTGTGGAAGTTATTGACGATTGTGGTTTGATTGATATTGGTCACTCTTACCGAGCGATAGTTGGTTACGGAATAAAAAGATGCCTGGGGCACCACTACTGCGGCCGATGCGAAGGCAAGGCGTCCGACCGCGATGCTCACCGTGGGTACAGTGGTGACGACAACAGCCGAGGGTCCCCAGTAATGGTGAGAGTAATAGACTTCGTTCGGGGCAAGCGGGATCCATCCGACATCGGCATCATTGCTTATCCAAGCTACCCTTCCCGGATACCAGCCAAATCCGATGGTAGGGCCGGCCGCGACTTCAACTACCGGAGCAGGAGGCGCCCAGAACCATCTGCCATCGACGAGCACCCAGTTGCCGTAATGGCTGGTGACGTATCCGAACGGTTCTGCGGGCACCCAGACCTGATCTCCGTCATAATCGGTCCATCTGCCGACCGTGAAGGGCGCCCACGATTGATCCACGGCCGTTGGCCGCCAGAATTCGCGGGATTCGCCCTGGTACTCGACCCGCTCCCAGCTTCCAGACTCTTCGAGATCGTAGGAGTCGTCCTCCAGTTGAGGTGGAAGGCGCCGAACCGATTCCCCTTCGACCTGGACCCTTTTGGTCAAAATCGAGTCCCTGGAAGCGTTCCAGTCGTCCCAATGCGCGTCGAGGGCGCCTTCGCCGTCGGCTACCTGGTTCGCATCGGCCAATATGGAAGCGCCGCCGGGAGTGACCTCATATCTGGAGCCACCGTCCTGCTGGAAGTAACCAACCCGGCCGCCCAGGGCAAGGACCTCAACCGACTGATCACCCACGTAAAGGTCGAATATCGAACCGGGGTCCGCCAGTACGTAACCAAAAGGCGTCGTGACCTTGAGCATGCCTTCGGGGTTCCTGTTATAAAATCGTGCCATACCTGAGGCTACGTCAATTTCGGAAGCATCGCTGTTTAGAGCTATTAACTGGATCTGTGTGTTGGCCCCGATCCTGACCAGAAGCCGGTTGGGGAAAAAGAATTCGGCTTTCGCGGACTCGTCGGAATATAGCGCGTCATTCAAACCGAATGGAGCGTCCTTGCTGATAATGACCCAATCCTTGACCTCCGGAACGTAGCGCAGGATCTGCCCTTCGATGTAAGCAATTCGCCCGACCAAAACCGGCTCCTCCCTGGCTGCTGCCTGTAGCGCAAACGGTGATGTCAGGCATGCCGCAGCGGAGATTAGGGCTGCCAGGAACCATTTTCTTCGATTTGTCATCAGTTCTCTCCTTTTGAATACGAGTAGTGGATGTCATGTCTTAATTGCTTATTCCCTTGAATTTGCACCTCACTGGTTATTCGTTTAAAGCTTTTCCAGCAACCGAAGTTCTGTGGTAAAACATGCTATCTTTGTTATCGCAAAATTAAAACTTTAATCGGGCTTGAAAAGGAGGAGTATGAAAAAGGCAGGTCTTTTAATGATGTTTGTTCTGGTTGTTGCTTTGCTGGTTTCCTGCGCCCAGAAGGGCATGGATGAGTTGGCGGGTAGCTGGCATAGGCTGAACGGAAGCGACACGATCACTTTTTCAACGGATGGAAAGGCGCAGTTGGTGAGCAACCTGGCAAACGTGAGCGCCTCATACAGTATTGTCAAAAAGGGAAATATTCAGTTGGATCTGGGAATTCTTGGGAGCCCGGCGCTCAAATATTCTCTCGCCAAAGATGAGCTTATCCTTACCGATCCCAAGGGCAAGGAAATCAAATATCTGCGAGAAAAAAAAGAGGAAACAAAGGTCCCCGCCGCCCGTCAGGATTGAGGGAAAAGGACTAGAGGACAAGGACCAAGGACGAGGACCAAGGACCAAGGACCAAGAAACAGGACTGAGTGCCGAGGACTGAGTGAAAGCAATCTCTTGCTTCCTCAGTCCTCAGTACCTCAGTCCTGCTTTAACATATCTCGGTCCTGCTTTAAAATGTCGCAGTAAGGTTTATGCCGCCGTAAAAATGAACTCCGGTATTGTCCAGCGAATTGGCTTGCAGGTAGTTGTCGGCTGCGGCGGTCAAAGGCAGCCAGAGTCCGATTTTCGGAGCAACCGAAAGACATTTGCCAATTGGGAACTTGATGTCGGCGGTTAAATTGCAGGTGTGAAAATCTGAATAGCTGCCGACGTCCAGTGGGGTGGGCGTAGATAAATTGGACCCTGCAAGGCTTAAGACATTATTATCATGGTTGAGAATAAGATATCCGAGGTTTGCCCCAAGGTCCACAGTGGCTCCCTTACAGAGGCAATCGACCGGAATGCTCTTGGAGAGGTCGAGTTCAAGCCACTCATCCACGGAATGCATTACTTCGCCGTAAACAGTAAATGCCGCGGTGAACCACGGAAAGGTATAGCTGACGCCTCCAAACAATTCGTCTTCGTTCTGGCCGAAGGCGCTTTGCAATGGTGGATTGAGGCCGTAGAATACGTTTCCGAAGAGTAATGAAAAATTCGTGCATACTTCCTTGGTATATGAAACTGTGAAGTCGGTCTCACTCCATTTCGACTGGCCATCTTGTATACCGGTCTGCAGAAAGGGATTGCTGCTGTGGCGGGAGGTGTCGAAGTTCCCCCAGACATTAGCTGAAAAACCATTCCAGGTGATTGTTGCCGAAGGTTGGATGACAGCGCTGTCTTTGCTGTTGGCGAGTCCACGGAATATGTACTGGCTCAAGATATCTGTGGAAAACGAGTAAGACGGCCCTGTGGGCGCCGCCGCTTCCGCGGGCGCCGCCGCCTCATCGGCCCACGCAGCCATTAAAGGAGAGAAGATAGTCAACAGCAAGACCATACATCCAAGCGCTTTTTTTCTGATTCCAATTGAGTTCATTTCATTAGCCCCTTTTTTGAGTTGAATTGGAACTGACCCCTTAGAGCAGTTCGTTTTGTTAAAGCGGTCAAGCCGAACATGCCTCCTCCTCGATACCAACACGGCATCTTCGGCCAGGCCGCAGATTTACTGTCGATGAGTATAGATTTTCATTCGAGGGTGAGGATTCCGATGAGCAGGTTTCGCGCCAGATGCTGCTGCACCGGAAGCTATTTTGTGCCGGGAATCTTAACCATTGTGTGCAAGACACCGAAATACTGGCTTATAATATAAGTAAATTTTATGCCGCCCGGACCTTTTCGTTCTCTTCGTTAAAGCTCCGGCAGCCGAACAAATAGCAAAGACATGGTACAAAAATGTGCAATAGCACATCGTTGAAGCAATTTTGTAACAAATTCGCAATTCAAGAGCGGTATTACAACAGGAGGGTACAATGGATGAAAATCAGGTTCTTGAAGCACTGGCCGAGGATTTCTTTCATGGTTGGGACGTAGCGCCGACCGGAGGGGGATATCTCATTACAACAGACTGGGTCCTCCCTAATAATGAGAGGATCGAAATTCACGTTCGCAGGGTCGGCGACAGGGAAGACCTTTTTATAGTTACCGACGGAGGCGAGTTGATAAATTATCTGTTTTCCCAGGGTGTAGACCTCACGCGGGACCGTGACAGCCAGCGAATCCTGGACGGAATAGTGGAAAACAGGTCGATCAAGATCAGTGAGCACCAGTTGGCCAAGGGCGCAAATGAGGAGGAGATAGCCGGAGCGGTGCGCGTGCTGCTCGAAGCCGTCAAAGAGGCCTCATTTTCGCTGTGGCACAAAATTAGATCAAAGCCCGAGGACTCGGTCCATTAGTGTTACTCGCCCAGCGCCTCTATTTCTTCCTTGGGGATGGTTCCGGCGCCTTCGGCTTTAAGGAAAAAGATTCCGAGGGGCGGCAGGGTCAGCGAAAGTGATTGGTTATAGCCGTGACTTGGGATCGGCTCGGTATCCACGCCTCCTAAGTTACCGTAACCGGACCCGCCGTAAATTTTCGAGTCGCTGTTGAGAAGTTCCTGCCAGCGGCCCGCCCTTGGCGTCCCGAAGCGGTAATTTGTCCTGGGCACAGGGGTAAAATTGGCCACAACCAATATTAGATCGTCGCCGGCAGCGGGTTTTCTAAGAAAAGCGAGAACGCTGGCGTCTGCGTCGCGGAAGTCGATCCATTCAAATCCTTCGGCGCTGAAATCGAGTTGGTGCAGGGCAGGTTCTTCCCGGTACAGCCGGTTGAGGTCCTTGACCCATTTTTGTATCCCCTGGTGCAGGGGATACTCGAGAAGGTTCCAGGCCAGGCCTTTCTCGTGATACCATTCATCCGATTGGCCGATTTCGCCGCCCATGAAAATAAGCTTTTTGCCCGGTTCTCCAAACATGTACCCGAATAGCAGCCTCAGGTTTGCGAACTTCTGCCATTCGTCTCCGGGCATCTTGTGAAGCAGCGATCCCTTTCCGTACACTACTTCGTCATGAGAAAGGGGGAGGGTGAAATTTTCGAAAAAGGCATACCAGATGTTGAAAGTAAGAAGGTTTTGATGAAATTTTCTGAAGACGGTATCTTTTGAGAAGTACTCCAGGGTATCGTGCATCCAGCCCATGTTCCACTTCATGCCGAATCCCAGCCCGCCCACGTAGGCAGGTCTCGACACCATCGGCCACGATGTGGACTCTTCGGCGATCGTCTGAACGTCGGGATATTCCGTGTACACCATTTCGTTGAAACGCTTTATGAAATAAATTGCATCCAGGTTTTCCTTGCCCCCGTAGATGTTTGGAATCCATTCGCCTTCCTGCCGGGCGTAGTCCAGGTAAAGCATTGACGCTACGGCGTCCACTCGAAGTCCATCGGCGTGATATTTGTCTAGCCAGAAAAGAGCGCTGCTGATGAGAAATTCTCTTATCTCATAGCGTCCGTGGTTGAAGATGTAGCTTTTCCATTCGGGATGGTAACCCTTCTGGGGGTCCTGGTGTTCGAACAGATGTGTGCCGTCAAAGAATCAGAGGCCGAATTCGTCGGTTGGAAAATGCGAGGGCACCCAGTCGAGAATGACCCCTATTCCGTTTTGATGCAGCACATCGATAAGGTGCATGAAATCCTGCGGCGTGCCATATCGCGAGGTCGGAGCGAAGTAACCGAGAGTCTGATATCCCCACGATCCGTAGAACGGGTGCTCCATGACGGGAAGAATCTCAACATGTGTGAAACCCATTTCCTTGAGGTATCCGGGCAGGGTCGGCCATCTCCCGATAGCTCATCCACCGGTTCCCCTGCTCGGGTACCCGTTTCCAGGAACCAAGGTGCATCTCATAGACCGAATAAGGCGCGTTAAGGGAATTGACGTTTGCACGGTTGGCCATCCACTCCCCGTCGTTCCATTCGTAACTTGTGTCCCAAATTATGGAACCTGTTTTGGGCGGGGTTTCGCAGTGCATGGCATATGGGTCGCTCTTGTCTACCGTGTAGCCGTTTTCCGTTGAAACTATGTGGTATTTGTATATCGCCCCATGCCCGAGCCCTGGAATAAATCCCTCCCAAATACCCGAGCCGTCCCACCTACTGCCAGCGGATGGGTTTCTTTGTCCCAGAAATTGAAGTCTCCGATGACCGAAACCTCCTTAGCGTTGGGCGCCCACACTGCGAAGAAGGTCCCCTGTTCTCCGGCAACATTGCCGATGTGCGAGCCCATCTTCTCGTAGAGCCTGAAGTGGTTCCCCTCTTTGAAAAGATAAGTGTCGTGTTCGGTTATAAGGCTGAAGCCGTGCTTTGCTTCGGAATCTCCCATTTCATTACCTCACCTTAAAGAATACGCTTCGTGATCAAAAAAGTACTCGAATCCGGGATAAAATATGACGTGGGGCATACATTGCAAATTGTGGCCAAAATAGCACTTTCGGCGGAGATTGAATATATTAATGATTGTGTGAGCACTCTGAAGCAGGAGGGACCCAATTGAGTGAAATTTCCGGGAAAACATTTATTCTAACCGGGGCGTCCAGCGGTTTGGGGCGGGCCTTGGCCCTTGCGCTCGCAACTGAGAAGGTTGGGCTTGTGTTGAATGCCAGAAGCCCTGAAGCCCTCGAAAAAGTGGCCGAAGAAATAACAGGAAAGGGCGCAAGAGCCGATTTTTTGGCAGGTTCGGCCGCAGTGGGTGATGTTAGTAATGGACTGGTCAAAAAAGCAATCAACATGGGGGCCTTCCATGGATTTATTCAGGCAGCGGGAGTACTCCATCCAGGGCCGGCCGTGTATGACCTCTCAGGCGCAGAGTTCAGCGAAATATTCGAGGCCAGTGTAACGGCAAGCTTTCACATGGCAAAAGCCGCTTTCCCGCATTTGATCGAAGCCGGCGAAGGGATTGCGGTCTTTTTCGGGTCCGGCGCGGCGGAAAGGGTTGTGCCGGGAATCGGAACATATTGTGCCGCAAAAGCCGCCGAAGAGCACCTGGTAAGGCATCTGGCCGCCGAAGCCCCGGAGGTCACAACGTTTGTGTTTCGTCCCGGAATCGCCGATACGCCTATGGTCAGGAGCGCCATGCACGCTCAGGGCAGTGCCTCCAAGGGACTGCGCGAACAATTCAGGGCATACGAAAAAAACGGCGAAATCCTCGATCCTGAAATTGCTGCCCGCGCTTTGGTTTCTATCCTCAAAAACAATCCCCGCCGCTTCCACGGGAAAACCGCAACCTGGCGGGACGGGATGTAAAGTGTCACTTTTTTTTCACGCAAAGCCGCAAGGATATTTTTTTCACGCGAAGCCGCGAAGACGCGAAGAAAGAGTTCACTGGGTTTCGACCGCCCGGATCGATATCAATGCCGCTCACAACTGATGTAGTCTGCCCACGGAAGACTATCGTATTGATTTCTTTCTGGGCGTCTTGGCGTCTTTGCGTGAAACACTCTTTTAAAAATGGGCCTCGCGTGGGGAAAATGCGTGCCGCGTCTTTTGCGTGACGATCTTCGCCCATTTGACAGTTTTTCCCTAAGCGGTCATAATAGCTCCGCAAACCGGAAGGCGTGGCGCAAAGGGCAAAGAGTTGACCTCCGAAGGTTTTGCCTTCTTACATTTTGCTTTTTACTTTTGACTTTTGCCTTCCGAATGGTCGTGGTCTCATGGAATCGGAAAAAAATAAGAATCATTTTGCCGGTTGCTCCGGCGGCAGGGCAGTTTCGGAAAGCGGTGCAGCCCTTGAGAAGATGCGCGAGCGCCTGGAAAACCTGAAGGAATGCTTCAGGATATCAGGCCTGATCAATTCGAGCCTTCAATTGGACGAGGTGCTCGAAAATATCATGACGACCTCGCGCTCGATTCTAAAGGCGGATGCGTGCAGCCTGATGCTGGTGGACGAAAAGAGCGGCGACCTGGTCTTCGAAGTGGCGCAGGGTCCGGTTGCAGACAAGCTCAAGAGTGGTCTGCGGATAAAAAGAGGGCAGGGAATAGCCGGAAATGTTTACGACACCGGCGAGGCCCTTTTGATCCGGGACGCTTATGACGACTCGAGGTTTAACCGGGAATTCGACCGCATGACCGGATACCGCACGCAAACGATACTTTGCGTGCCGCTCAAGATCAAGGAAAAGGTCATAGGCGTATCCCAGGTAATAAATAAGCTGGACGGATCAAACTTCAACGAGGAAGACAATGAAACTCTGAGCCTGCTATGCGCCAATGCGGCAATCGCGATCGAAAATGCGCGTCTGCACCATGAAATTGTTCACAGCCGGCTGATCGAACAGGACATGGCCTTTGCGCGGAGCATTCAGCTGAGTTTTTTGCCCCGGCAAATGCCGGCGCTCCCAGGGTTCAGGTTCAGCACCCATTACCAGCCTGCACGGCAGATCGGTGGGGATTTCTATGATTTCATCCCTCTGGATGACAACCGTATGGGCGTTCTCATCGGCGATGTTTCGGGCAAAGGGGTATCAGCCGCACTCTTTATGGCCAGGTTCACAACGGATTTCCGCCTTCTGGCCATTCGGGACCCGGACCCGGAAAAGCTCGCGCGGCGCATAAATGAAAGTGTGTGCGCTCAAAGCTGCCGGGGGATGTTTGTCACCCTGCTCTACATAGTGGTCAGCAAAGACAGCGGCGAAGCCGTTTACGTAAATGCCGGACATCTTCCTCCTGTTATCTGGAACAGCTCCGAGGGTAAATACCTCACTTTGCGAGAAAGCGGCGGTCCTCCGATAGGGATACTGCCCGATCAGCATTATGTCTGCGGAAAAATGTCACTTAGTCCCGGCGCCTGCATTCTCCTTTCTACCGACGGGCTTGTGGAGGCCAAAGACGACCGGGGAGATCTGTTTGGATGGCAGAGAATCGAAAAGTGCCTGAGGGCGGGAGAATCGGACGTCGACTCGGTTAAGTCGCGCATATCCGCCTCGCTGTCCGAGTTCGTCGGGCAGGGTCCTCAGGCCGATGACGTCACGCTGGTGCTGGTGGGGTTCGAGGAGAAATAGTTGTCATTGGTCCCTGTAATTCTCGATGTGCCTGCTGATCCGGCCGCCATGTTCATCGTCAGGGCGGTTGTAGGTAATATCTCGGCGAGAATCGGTTTTGGGGCCGAAGATACCGACAAACTGGTCCTTGCGGTCGACGAGGCCTGTACAAATGTCATCCGGCACGCTTATGCGAACAGGGCCGATGGAAGAATTGCCGTTACCTTCAGCCTTGGCGGAGATTGTTTTGAAATAGCGATCCGCGATTTTGGAGCCGGCGCCGATCCGGCGACATTTAAGGGGCGTGATTTGGATCAAATCCGCCCGGGAGGACTTGGAATTCACTTCATCAAATCGGTTTTCGACAAGATGGAATATGATTCCCCGCCCGGTGGGGGCATGCTGCTCAGGTTGGTAAAGCACATGCCGCGAGAGTTTTGAGTTTTCAGTTTTGAGTTTCGAGTTAGAGGAGAATGAGCAAAATTGGACATACAGGTCAACGAAAGAAAACCAGGCGTATTCGTCATCTCCCTTGGAGGCGATCTCGATATGAGTTCCTCTCCGCAGGTCAGAAACATTCTGTTGCCCATATTCGATAAAAGAGTGTCGCACATGATAGTGGACCTGGGAGATGTCCCATATATAGACAGTTCCGGAATAGCCACTTTCGTCGAAGCGCTCCAGCTTTCCCGCAAGGGCAACATCCGGTTCTCCCTGGCCGGCGCGTGCCGGAGGGTCGAATCCATCTTCGATCTGGCCTGCCTTAAGAATATTTTTGAGATGGCGCCGGACTCAAATCAATTGATCGAGGGAGAACAGGGCAGGTGAGTTCAGTCTCGAACAGCAGGATAGTCTTATTTCTGAGACACATTACCAGTATTTCTTATTTTTTCCATGAAACAATGAAGTGGACTCTGGTAAAGCCCTTCGAGGGAAAGCCGCTCAGATTCAGGGCCGCAATCGTCCAGATGGAGGAAGTCGGCGTTAAATCGATCCCTATAGTGGCGCTCGTCTCATTTGTGATCGGGATTATCCTGGTGCTCCAGACCGCCTATCAACTGGAAAAATTCGGGGCGATTACCTTTGCGGCAAGCCTGGCCGCTGTTGCGCTCACTCGTGAAATGGCGCCGCTATTAACGGCTATTGTGCTGGCCGGCCGCGTCAGCGCGGCATTTACAGCGGAGCTGGGCACGATGCTGGTTACCGAAGAGATCATGGCCCTTGAGGTCATGGCCATATCTCCAATTTCCTACCTTGTCGTTCCCCGATTCATCGCCATGATCATCATGCTGCCGTGCCTGACGGTGATTGCCGATGCCATCGGAATCCTGGGCGGCTTTATTGAGCG
>CAVRZU010000169.1:0-13320 GCA_963725365.1 uncultured delta proteobacterium
GGACTCGCCGAGAATCTGCGGCTATCCTGGAGCCCATTCTTCCCGCAATCCAGCGACCGCTGCTCGTATCATGATATGCCATCCGCTAGAAGACCCTGTGCCTCGAGGACTTCCTCCGCCGTTCCTTGTTTGCTTTCGTCCATAGTTACCAAAGGAGCCGCATTCTTCGGATCGATTCTTTTCATCATGACAGTGCGGCTTTGACCGGGACAGGTTGGTCTCGGTCAAAAAGATGTGCAGCAGGGGTAAAACCTTGTAATAAAGCCTGCGTGAATCTTCCATCCTGCCTTCGAAAAATAGCTTGCAAAGGCTCGCCATTTGCTTCGGAGCAACGTTTGACACAACCGAGATGACCCCTTTGCATCCAACGCATATCAGTGGAAGGTGAGGTAATCTTCCCGCAGAGACACAATGAAATCATCGGCGCACAAGGCGATAACATCCGTGATCTGTTCATCGAACCGGAAGATTCCTTGACGCCCACGATGTTATCAATCCTGGAGAGACGCGCAATTGTGGCAGGTTCCATGTTGGACCCGGTGCGGCCCGGTATGTTGTAGACTATGGTCGGAATATCGACTGCCTTGGCTACCTGCTCAAAATGCCTGTAAATTCCTTCCTGCGTAGGCTTGTTGTAATAGGGGCTTATCATCAGAGCTGCGTCTGCGCCTGCCTTTTTAGCGTGTTGGGTAAGGGAAATCGCCTCCTCCGTACTGTTGGAGCCCGTTCCGGCAATGACCGGAATACGCCCGGCCGTCTGTTCGATCGCGACTTCAACCACCCGCTCGTGTTCCTTATGGGTGAGAGTGGGCGATTCACCCGTAGTCCCGCAGGGGACAATGCCACTGGTTCCATTTGCGATCTGGAATTCAATCAGGTCTCGCAGGCCGGCCTCATCGACCTTGCCCTGTCTAAAAGGGGTGACAACGGCAACTATAGCGCCACCAAACATTGCAGCCTCCTTTACCTTCTCAAGGTCTCTTCCCATAGTTCTGCATCGTAAACGACCTTTGCGTCGCCTTCCAGGTAGACATCCGAGAAGCTTAGTTTACCTTCTCGTGAAATTTTCTCGAAGTAAATAACCAGTGTTTCCCGCCCCTGGTGAGCACATTGACCGGAGAAGCCGCCAAATTCCTTGCAGCGGCTACGATGGCTGCAGCAATAAAGCCCGTGCCGCACGCAAGCGTTTCCGCTTCGACGCCGCGCTCGTACGTCCTGATGGAGATATCATGGGGACTGCCGACAAAAATAAAGCTGGCGTTGGAACCCGCCGGCTGAAATACCTTATGAAAACGGATGCGGCGTCCCTGGGTAAAGACGTCCAGTTCCTCCAATTGCTCCCTCGAGTCAACAAAAAACAGAGCGTGCGGAACCCCCGTATTGACGAAACCGAGGTGGAGAAGGCAATCTTCAAATTCGACCGGGACATCAATTTGCATACTGTGCGGCTGGGGCATGCGGACTTTTGCAACTTCGCCCCGGACATGTGCTTCGATTATGCCTGCAAGCGTCCTGAAAGAGAAGCGGTCCCTGTCTACTATACCCTTCAACAACGCGAACCGGGCTGCACAGCGGGAACCGTTTCCACACATCTCCGCTTCGCTCCCGTCGGCGTTGAAGAATTGCCACGCGAAATCGGCCTCTGAATCGTTCTCTATGAGAATCAGGCCGTCAGCCCCCACGGATAACTTCCTGCGGCAGGCAAGCCGGGCCAACTCGCGCCCGTGCTCCTTTGAAAGCTTCAATTCCCGGTTATCGATTATTATGAAATCGTTGCCGCTTCCGGTCATTTTCGTAAAGCGAATTCGATGCATAGCCACAACCCAAAAGATCCACCGCAGAGACGCAGAGGACGCTGAGAGAAAATTAGACAAATAACAAAAATAAAAACTTCTCGCCTCCGCCAAAGGTTTGAATGGCAACCCGGCCGGCGGTCACTCCGCCTAGAGAAAATCAGGAATGATTTCGGGCCGCACCAGGTCTTCCCAGGTTTCTCTTTCTCTTATGACGGAGAATTGCCCTCCTTTAACGAGTACTTCGGGAGCACGCGGGCGCGAGTTGTAATTGGATGACATCGTGAACCCGTACGCCCCCGCGCTCATCACGGCGAGATAATCGCCCGACTCCGGCATTGGAAGCCCGCGGTCCCTGGCCAGAAAATCTCCGGATTCACAAATGGGACCCACCACATCGACGATTTCCGTTTCCTTGAGGCTTCGTGCGACCGGCTGGATATGATGATAAGACCCGTAAAGGCTGGGCCGGATAAGATCATTCATCGCCCCGTCGGTTATGATGAAGTTCTTCGCCTGAGTCCGCTTGGTATATAGTACTTTGGTCACAAGAAGACCGGCGTTTCCCACAATGACCCGGCCCGGCTCGAAAATCAGCGTGCAATTGATATCTTCCAGCTCGCGCAGGAGGGCCCTTGCATATTCATGCGGCTGGGGTGGCGATTCCTGATCGTAGACTATACCAAGGCCGCCTCCCAGATCGAGATATTTGATGTGGGCGCCTTTCTGCCGGAGCCGGTCTATAAGAGAGCGAAGCCGCTTGAGCGCATCCACAAAAGGCGTGACATCGGTAAGCTGGCTGCCGATATGGCAATCCAACCCGACAATATCAATATTTTTGAGGTCTTTTGCCTCCTCGTAAGCCTGCAGGGCGCTATCGACCGAGATCCCGAATTTATTCCGCTTCATCCCGGTGGAAATATAGGGGTGGGTATTCGGGTCGATATCGGGATTTACGCGCAGGGAAACTGAGGGCCTCGTCCCCGTCTTTTCGGCCCGCCGGTTTATCTGCTTGAGTTCCTGTGTAGATTCGATATTGAACATAAGGATTTTTTCGCGAAGCGCGAAATCGATTTCTTCAACCGTTTTGCCCACCCCGGAATAGACAATGCGCTCAGGTGGAATTCCTGCCTTGCGTGCACGGTAGAGTTCGCCACCCGATACGATGTCCACTCCGCCGCCCATCGATCCGAACAGTTTCAAAATAGCGATATTTGAGTTCGCCTTCACAGAGTAGCAGGTAAGGTGGGAAACATTGATGAAAGCAGAATCAAAGGTCATGAAATGGTGGCTCAGAGTCGCAAGACTGTAGATATAGCAGGGGGTCCCAATTTTTTCGGCGATAACCCGAACCGGGACATCTTCACAATAGAGTTCGTCTTCTTTGTACTGGAAATGATGCATTGAAAATCCTTATGACGAAAATTCAGGAATTTAGAAATTATTCATCCCGCAATCCCTAAATTCACCAATCTCTAAATTCCTCAATCCCCCAACAGGTTTCTAACCTCGACCCATTTGGATAGAAGGCCTTCTTTATGGTCCGCTTGCCCGCTTACTGTCGATACGGCGTAGAAGTAAGTGGCCCCCTTCCTGGCGCCTTTGTCCACAAACGGCTGATGTTGGAGCGGACTTGCCGTAAGGCGGATAATTTCCTTCCCTTCCCTGCGATATACGTGATATCCGGCGATTTTCCCTTCACTTTCAGTCCAGTGTATCTCGAGCGCCCCATTGGCCGGAGTTATCCAGACCTTGGCCGGAGGCTGAGGAGGCACTGATCTGGGACTTTTGACCAGGACAGTGGAAGATGGCTCTCCATAAATGTAAGTCTGGTCTATAAACAACACGGGAACGACCCTGTAGCTGTAGTTCTGCTCGGAAGCAATCGCCTGATCGTAAAAGGAGTTTGCTTTTACAAGAGGGGAGGATTTTTCCCAACCCTTTTCACTGGAAAGCCTTTCGACCTGGAAGGATACGCCAGCCGAATCGAGATTGTTGCCTTCGAGGTCCTTTAAGACCCCTTTCCAATTAACCAGGACCCCCTTGGGCTGTGTGGCCGCCGTAACGTTTATGGGCGCCGCCGGTCCCGGATAGACTTTGGCTGTTGCCGGATTTGACGTGCTAAAGAGCTCGCCTTTTTGATCAGTAACAGCTACCTGATAATGATACGCCCTGTGATAGCATACAGTGGTATCGGCCCAATGAATTTTGCCGTCCGCCTCCGGTTTGGCTGAACCCGCATCTATAATATGAATCCGCTGCTGGTCGGGCACGGGACATTCAAGACAGTTGCGGTTTTCCCATTTGAGGTCGGACCTCATGACGGAGTAGCCGAATTGCTTGCCGGATTCAATGGGAATCGGGGTCCACGAGAGTTCAACCGACTGAGGCATGATCTTGGCCCTAAGGTCATTCACTTGCGCAGGGGGCGCCACTCCCATGGGTTTTGGGAAGATTTTCTGACCGCACCCTGAAATTATGGCGCTCAACACGCAAACAGAAATTACTCCCAGGCATTTATGTTTAGCGAAATAAGCGAAATTCGCGAAATCAGGCATTATTCGCATAAGCTCCCTATTTTTCCGGTTTCCGGTTTTCCTTCGTTTCGCAGGCTTCAAGTTCTGCCCGAGCCCGGGCGATGGCTTCTTTTACCCGCGATGTGGCAGTCCCTCCAAGCGATTTTCTCCGGTCGATTACGCTCGAAACCTCGAGGCACTGAAAAACGTCCTCATCGAAGGCCTTGTGGAAGGTTTTTAATTCCTCGAGGGAGCATTCGCTCAGCTCTTTGCCGTTTCGAATACAGTATTGAACGACCTGCCCCACCACATGATGCGCTTTGCGAAAAGGAACGCCGCGTCTTACCAGGTAATCCGCCAGATCGGTGGCCAGCGTAAAGTTATGTACGGCCATCCGGGCCATCCTGTCCCGATTTATCCGGATTTCCGGGAGCATTTTGCTCAGCAGGCGAAGTGTGGCGACGAGCGTGTCGACGGTATCGAAAACCGGCTCCTTGTCTTCTTGCAGATCGCGGTTATAAGCCAGGGGGAGCCCCTTGGTCATGGTTAAAAGCGCAATAAGATTCCCATACACCCGGCCGGTTTTGCCGCGCATGAGTTCGGGCACATCCGGATTTTTCTTCTGCGGCATGATGCTGGAACCGGTGCAGAATGCGTCACTTATTTCGATAAAGGCGAATTCCGGGCTCGACCAGATGATAAGCTCTTCGGCCATGCGGCTAACGTGCATCATTAAAATGGCCGAATCCGAACAAAACTCTATCAGGTAATCCCGGTCGCTGACCGCATCCATCGAGTTTGCCACAACCCTGGGGAAACCAAGCTGCCGGGCGGTCCATTCCATGTCGGTTGGAAAAGTTGTGCCGGCCAGAGCCGCGCTTCCCAAGGGCATTACATCCGTTCGGATGAGGCAGTCTCCAAATCTTGCGAAATCGCGGCCAAACATCTCATAGTAGGCCATCAGATGATGTGAAAAAAGAATCGGCTGCGCGTGCTGGAGGTGAGTAAAGCCGGGCATAATGACATCGATATATCTTTCAGCCGTTGCGACCAGGGTCGATTGAACTTTCCTGACAAGGTCCAATATGCCGGAGAGCGCATCCCGCATGAAAAGCCGCATATCAAGGGCAACCTGATCGTTTCGGCTCCTGGCCGTGTGGAGTTTGCCTCCCGTCTCCCCTATCCGGGCGGTGAGCTCGTTTTCAATTGCCATATGGATATCCTCCTGCGAGGAATCCAGGCTAACCTGCCCGCGCTCTATATCGCGAAGTATTTCCCCCAGGGCCTGCACGATACTGGAGGCCTCCTCGTGAGAAATTATGCGGCACTCCGCCAGCATACGGCAATGCGCGATGCTCCCTTCGATGTCATAGCGATAGAGCCGACTGTCAAAATGGATGGAGGCGGTGTATTCCTCTACCAGCTTGTCCGTGGGCTGCTCAAAGCGTCCCTTCCACAGCTTTTCGGCCATGTGCTCCCCTATTTTTGACAAGCGATTCAATCCGCAGTCTCAGTCCGAGCAGCCGGATGAAACCGCCTGCCTCATCCTGCCTGTAAACGTCGTCTTCTTCAAAGGTGGCGAAACTGGGCTGATAGAGAGACTTCTCCGACCTGCGGCCGATCACCTGACAGTTTCCCTTGTAGAGCTTCAGACGCGCTGTCCCCCACACATTTTCCTGCGCCAGGTCCATCATAGTCTGCAAATATCGCATCTCGGGCGAATACCAGAACCCGTTGTAAATCATGCGAGAGTATTCAGAAATGAGACCGTCCCGAAGGTGCATGACTTCCCGGTCCATGGTTATGGATTCGACCGCCCTGTGGGCTGTGCGCATAATAGTGCCCCCGGGGGTCTCGTAAACTCCACGCGATTTCATGCCGACGAACCGGTTTTCGACCAGGTCCACTCGGCCGATCCCGTGCTTTCCGCCTATCCGGTTGAGGTGCTGAAGGAGGAGGGCCGGGCTCATGCGCACCCCGTCAACGGCAACCGGGTCTCCTCTTTCATAGTCAATTTCAATAACTTGAGGCGCATCGGGAGCATCTTCCGGATTCACGGTCATGATAAACATTTCCGGGTCCGGCTCCGACCACGGGTCTTCGAGAATGCCGCCTTCATAGCTTATATGCAGCATGTTGCGGTCGCAGCTATAAGGCTTTGCCTTCGTAACCGGAACTGGTATTCCATGTCTTTGGGCAAATGCGATAAGGTCGCTTCGCGATTTGAGGTCCCATTCCCGCCATGGTGCGATCACCTTTATATCCGGTCTTAACGCCATGTAAGCCAGCTCGAAGCGCACCTGGTCGTTTCCCTTCCCGGTGGCGCCGTGGCTCACAGCGTCGGCCCCTTCCTCCTCGGCTATCCTGATCTGGTGTTTGGCGATCAGCGGCCGGGCAATCGAGGTGCCGAGCAGATACTGGCCTTCGTAGATGGCGTTTGCGCGAAATGCCGGGAAAACGAACTCGCCTGCGAATTCCTCCCTCAAATCTTCGATGCGCGCTTTTATAGCGCCGGTAGCAACAGCTTTTTTCTCGACCCCGTCCAGTTCTTCATCCTGGCCCAGATCCGCAGAAAAAGCGACAACTTCGCATCCGTAGGTCTCGATGAGCCATTTGAGAATGATCGAGGTATCAAGTCCGCCCGAATAGGCGAGGACAACCTTTTTGACACCCATTACCAAAATACTCCATTTTCTAAAGTGGGAATTTGTATTTACTCAATCCTGGCCTCAGGCGCCCGGCCTCCCGCTTCCTATCAGCCAGTCAAGCAGCGCCATTTGCAGATGAAGCCGGTTTTCGGCCTGGTCGAAAACCGGGGCCCGCGGGCTTTCGATCACCTCATCGGTGATCTCCTCTCCCCGGTGAGCCGGCAGGCAGTGAAGCACTATCGCATGGGGCGGCGCAGATGCCAGAAGCTGCGAATTTATCTGGTATCGCTGAAAGGCTTCTATCCGCTCCCCGGCCTCACGCTCCCGTCCCATACTCGCCCAGACGTCGGCATAGATCACATCGGCTTCAGCTACCGCTTGTTTTGGGTCGGAGATCAGTTCAACCTTTCCCTTTGCCTGACCGGCTGCCCAGTCGAGGATATCATGATCAGGCTCGTATCCGGGCGGGCAGGCCAGATTCAGGGAAAAGCCAAGGCGCGCGGCCGCATATATCCATGAATTTGCGACGTTGTTCCCGTCCCCGACCCATGCGACCGTGAGATTGTCGAGCGAACCTCGCTTTTCACGAATGGTCACCAGATCGGCCAGCACCTGGCAGGGGTGGGAATGGTCCGTCAAAGCGTTTATTACCGGGATGGAGGCGAATCTTGCCAGTTCCTCTACGTCGCTTTGAGCAAAGGTCCTCATGACAATCGCGTCGATATATCGCTCCAGAACTCGCGCCATGTCGGCAAGAGGCTCCTGCCTGGAAATCTGCGTATCCTGGGCGGTCAAGAACATCGGTTGCCCGCCCAGCCGGTAGATGGCCGCCTCGAAGGAAACCCTCGTTCGGGTAGAAGGCTTGAGAAAAACCAGACCCACAATTTTTCCTTCAAGCGACTTGGGCAGAACCCCGGCGGCAAGCTCCGACTTCATCTTTTCGGCTTTGGCGATCAGTCCCAGGATTTCCTGGGCGGAAAGGTCCCGAATCGAGAGCAGGTCGCGCTTCATAGTGTTTCCTCTTTAAAAATGCCATCCAGGATGCCGACCATCTCATCGACTTCCGAGCGGCCGGCAACAAGCGGCGGAACGAACCTCAAAACGGTTTCATGCGTGCAATTTATTATGGCGCCTCTCTCCAGGCATTTGGAAACGAATTTCGCGCCCGGGATGCCCAGTTCCATCCCCACCATGAGACCGCGCCCGCGAACGCCCTTGATGAACGAATAGCGCTCTTTTAACTCCTGGAGCCTCGATTTGAGATAGGCCCCGGTCTCTCGCACTTTCGCCAAAAAAGCCGGTTCGGAAATTATCCTCAGTGTTGCCAGCGCCGCCGAGGCGACCAGAGGGCCCCCGCCGAAGGTGGTGGCATGGCTGCCGGGGGTAAAGGCCCGCGCCACCTCATCGGTGGCCAGCATTGCCCCCATTGGCAAACCGTTTGCCAACGCCTTTGCCAGGGTCATTATATCAGGGGCCGCATCCTCCTGCTCGTAGGCAAAAAGTGAGCCCGTTCTTCCCATTCCTGACTGGACCTCATCAAAGATAAGCAGAAGCTTTCTCTCTTTGCAAAGGGCCTTAAGCTCCCTCAAAAAGCCGGGCGCCGGGAAATTGAGGCCGCCTTCTCCCTGGACCGGTTCGACCATTACCGCGCAGGTCTTGTCCGTAATAGCCGCCCGGACAGCAGAAACGGAGTTGAAGTCAACAAATGAAAATCCTTCCACCAGCGGCTCAAAACCATGATGGACCTTGCTCTGACCGGTTGCCGACAGAGTGGCCATGGTCCGCCCGTGAAAGGAATCCTTCATCGAAATGATGTGGAATCTGCCAGGTCCGAAGCTGTCACTGCTATGTTTTCTGGCGAGCTTTATCGCCGCCTCGTTTGCTTCGGCTCCGGAATTGGAAAAAAATACCTTATCCGCAAATGAAAGCCGTGTCAATTCCGCCGCCAACTCCACCTGTGGATATGTATAAAAGAGGTTGGAAACATGAATCAGTTTTCGTGCCCCTTCGCTTATTGCCAGGGTTATTTCCGGGTGACAGTGTCCGAGGCTGCACACGGCAATCCCTGAGAGGAAATCAAGGTATTCTTTTCCGGTATCGTCCCAGAGCCTGCACGCTTCCCCTCTGACAAAAGCGACCGGAAACCTGGCGTAGGTGCCGAATATATGCTTGTTGCACTTCTGCTGTATGTCTTCGGTGGTTGCATTCATTTCGTTCATTCCTAATTCCTAATTGACTTTAATCTCCGTCCCGATCCCCGCATCGGTGAATATTTCGAGCAAAATGGCGTGGGACAGGCGGCCGTCAACTATGTGGACTTTTGCAGCCCCGGCTGCCAGCGCATCAATCGCGCATTGAACCTTCGGGATCATTCCGCCTTTAAGCGTCTGGTCACGCATGGACTCTTCGGCCTGGCTGACAGTCATGCTCGATATAAGCTCTCCCCGGCTATCGAGCACTCCCGGCACATCGGTCATGAGCAAAAGCTTATCGGCCTTCAGAGCGCCTGCAATCGCCCCTGCCACAAGGTCTGCGTTTATATTGTATGTTTCCCCGTTCTCACCCACTCCGACCGGGGCGATCACCGGGATTATATCGCTTTGTGCAAAGGTTTGCAGGACCTCAAGGTTGATTCGCGCCACCTCGCCAACAAGTCCTATGTCTATTATCTCCGCAGGCGTGTCCTGTGCGGCATCCGCAACCATCTGGAGCTTTCGGGCTTCGATCAGCCGGCCGTCTTTGCCGCTCAACCCTACAGCGAGCCCTCCATGCCTGTTGATCAGGGCAACGATCTCTTTGTTGACCTTCCCTGCGAGCACCATTTCCACGATATCCATGGTGTCGGCATCGGTTATACGCATTCCCCGGTAAAAGCACGATTCCTTGCCGATCCGCCGCAGCATCTCGCCTATCTGGGGTCCGCCGCCATGGACCACCACCGGGTTTATCCCGATGTATTTCATCAGCACGACGTCCTTGGCGAAACTCTCCTTGAGTTCTTCGGCCACCATCGCGTGACCGCCGTATTTTATGACGATCGTTTTCTGATAAAACCTGCGAATGTAAGGCAGCGCCTCAACCAGTATATTTGCTTTTTCGATCATGGCAATCCCAATAGAAAAATCCTCCTTTTCCGTCCAAACGGGAGGATTGACCAAAGAATATGATATAAGCCTTTCAATTTAAAAGATTATGGCAGGGGTTTCAATGTTTTTTCACACGAAGGCGCGAAAAGCGAGAAGGGGTGGTGGTGGAGGCAAAGCACGCCTCACGATCAACCAATGAGTGCTATTGCCTCTACCCCAGTTTCGCTATTTCTGCCTCACTCAGCGCCACGGGCGCCGTTCTATCCTCAAGCATCGAGGCGTAGAACAGAATTTTTGCGCAATGCTCGAGTTTTTCCATTCGCATCCAGGCTTCCATCAGGCTTCGGCCCAGAGTAAGCGCCCCGTGCCTTTCGAGAAGTATCGCCCGGCTGTCCTTTATATAAGGCTCAATTGACTTCGGGACTTCATCGGTCGATGGCGTTGCGTAGGGCGCAACCGGAACTTTTCCCAGCATCATCCAGACTTCGGGCAGGACCTTCGAATTGAAGGGGTACCCTGCCAGTGTAAGCGCCGTCGCCACGGGAGGGTGGGCGTGCACGATCGCCGAGACCTCCGGTCTCATGCGGTAGACAAGCAGGTGCATTCGAATTTCGCTCGACGGCTTGAGCGGGCCTTCCAGAAGATTCCCCCGCATGCAGGTCTTCGCAATTTCGTCCACCTCCATGTCCCCCTTTGAAACGCCGCTAGGGGTTATCAGGATGCAATCCTCGCCGGCCCGGCAACTAACATTCCCGTCGCTTGCCGCAATCAGCCCTCTGCTCTCCAGCTTACGGCAAACCTTGATTATCTCCAGACGTAAAATCCGCTCTTGACTATCCAAACTGCTCCCTCCAAAATCGCGGGGCGGTGGGACCGCCTGCCAGGTTGGCCGCTGCCTTCGGCGGCGGCAAGGCAAAAGGCAAAAGTTAAATGGTAAAAGTTAAAGAACAATCCCTTTAGAAAAGCGGGATGATTGGGTTACATATTATATACTTTACAGCCTTGTCGGCGCCATACCGAATAAAATCTCCGAAGAGGAAGAAAATATGATCAAGTGGTTCAAACGGAAGAAAAAAGATAGAGGCGAACAAGCCAAGGGTATCAGCGAATTAGAGACCTTGGAAGACGAACTGGAAGAAGTGGAGGATGCTTCTGCCGAGCCGGAACAGGCGGACGAGTTCGAAGCCCGAACCGAAATGTTTGCCCCTGAAGCCGCCGAAGAGGAGACTTGGGAGGAAGAGGAAGCCGAAGCGGCGCCCGGTGAGGGTGTTCCTAAAGAAAAGGTTTCTTCAAACGCCTCAGGCAAAAGCTCAAAGATAGAGGAGAAGAAGGCGGGGATATCCGGGAATTCGAGCCTGAAGAAGAGCTGGAAGAAGAGGAAGACGCCTCTGCCGGGCCGGAACAGGCGGACGAGCTCGAAGCCCGAACCGGAATGTTTGCCCCTGAAGCCTTCGAAGAGGAGGCCTGGGAGGAAGAGGAAGCCGAAGAGGTCCCCGGTGAGGACGTTCCCAAAAGAAAGGGTTTTTTCAAACGCCTTCGAAAACGGCTCAAAGGCACGCGTGAGAAATTCGTCCACCGGATAGATCGGCTTGTTCTGGGAAAAAGAGTCATAGATGACGACCTGCTCGATGAGTTGGAAGAAATTCTTATCACCTCCGACCTGGGGGTGAGAACGGCCGGGATGCTTCTGCGCAATGTGGCCGACAAGGTGAAACGAAAGGAATTGAGCGACCCGGCCCGCCTCCGTGAGCATATACGAGAACAAATCAGGACCGTTTTGAACGTCGAAGCTCCCCCGCTCGACTATCGCACCCACAAGCCGTTTGTCGTCATGATCGTCGGCGTAAACGGCACGGGCAAGACGACGACTACCGGAAAGCTGGCCAACCAGTTGAAACAGGAGGGTATTAAGCCGATGCTGGTGGCCTGCGATACTTTCCGGGCCGCAGCCGTCGAGCAGTTGACAATCTGGGGCGAGCGCACCGGCGTGCCCGTGGTGAAACAGAAAAGCGGATCGGACCCTTCGGCCGTCGCCTTCGATGCGCTCGATGCAGCGGTTTCCCGCGACATAGATGTCGTGCTGATGGATACCGCCGGCCGCATGCACACCAAGGTCAATCTCATGGAAGAACTGAAAAAAATCCACCGGGTCGTCGAAAGAAAGTTGCCTGGCGCACCACATGAGGTCTTCCTGGTGCTCGATGCTTCGACGGGTCAAAACGCGCTGTCACAGGCAAAACTTTTCAAGGAGAGCATAGGCCTGACAGGACTGATTTTGACCAAGCTCGACGGCACCGCCAAAGGCGGGATTGTAGCCGCCATTTGTGACGAGCTTCAGGTCCCGGTTCGCTATATCGGGATCGGAGAGAGCATCGACGACCTTCGGCCGTTCGACCCCGAGGAGTTTACGAACGCGTTGTTTTGAGATCGTCAAATGATTGTGCAGGAGAGAGTGAGGGTGTGACCTACCGTGAGACTTCGCAAGGACAGATTCACGCTGCTCGTTTCTACGAGAGCTATTGATTTATGCCATGTGAATTGTTACTATTTAATTGTCTTGTTCCATTGGATTCCCCGCGCGGGCCCCTGGACAGGGGACACCGTTTGATGGGGTAAGCGACAGGAGACCTTGAAGGCTTTTGGCGAACATTCGATGGAACGGGAGCTGGTTGTTAACACATGCGGGAGGTGTAGATTGGAAGTAGCTGCAAAGCCCCCCGGGCGCCGTCTATGACGTTCACCCGGGGGGCTTCCAATTTCAGGGCCTTTCCGTAACCTTAGCCACCGGAATAGAGTGAAGCTGGAAGCGCGAAGCGGGAAGAAAACGGCCTGCTCGCTCCCTGCTCCTCGCTTCCTGCCACAATAAATTCTTCGATATCACTAACGGGGATCAGTAGATAAACCAGCAGCATCTATTGAACACTTGCTAAAATCAACTTCGTTTCCACATTTTTTGCAAACATGCTTCTTTTCGAATTCGTCCGAGAAGATTTCTATCTCTTCGGCGCAGTCAGGACATTTGCATGAGAAAGACTGCAAGTTCTTGAACTGTTCAAAGCCAGGACAGTGTTGCGGGGTAGTCATAATCATCTCCTATTCGAAAGTTTTAAATGGTGTTAAGATCCAGGCGCCCAGCCGCGCCCCGCGATGCACACCGCTAAGGGGCACCGAGCAAGCGACGCCGAACACTGGACATACGTCCCCTGATACGAAGTGCGCTCAAGATGTAATTTTTATAACCCTCAAAGCGCGGGGAAATGTTTTTAGCAGTGAGCAG
>CAVRZU010000170.1:0-20539 GCA_963725365.1 uncultured delta proteobacterium
CGTCAACCGGGTGGCGTCCTGCGCGGCGGCGTTTGAAACTGTTAAAAGGCCCAGGGCCAAAAGGAGGAAAAAGTTTAGGGTCTTCATTTTTAATGTCCTCCCACATAAGCAAGGAGCACTTCGGGCCGGGCCAGGAGTTCATAGAGCATTTTGAACATTACCACGAGAACCAGTGAGGCCAGCAGTATTTTTAGCTGGTCTCCGCGCAGCTTTTTGCCGAGCTTCGCCCCCACCTGGGCGCCTATGGACGATCCGATGAGCAGCACCAGCGCCAGGACGAAATCCACCGTGTGGTTCCTCCATGCCTGCATGATTGTAACATTGACGCAGGTAAAAAGGATCTGGAACAGACTTGTTCCAACGACGACGTGCATCGGCATCCGCAGCAGATAAACCATTACCGGGACCATGATGAATCCGCCCCCCACGCCCATTATCGCAGCCAGAATCCCGACAAGTATTCCAAGGACGAGCGGCATGAGCAGTGAAACCCGCACTCCGGATCTCTTGAAATCCACCTGCCAGGGAAGAGATCTCATCACGCGCCCGTACAACGATTCCTTTTTTTCTCGGGGCGAGGAGACCTCTCTTTGAGTCTTGCGCATCGACTGAAGACTCTCTGCGAACATGTAGCTGCCGATGATGCCGAGCATTAGCACGTATGTGAGATTGATCAGGAAGTCCGCATTGCCGAGCTGCTTGAGGATCTTGATGATCTGAACACCCCCCGTGCCCCCTACAACTCCGCCAACCAGGAGCAACATACCCATCTTGAAGTCTACGTTGCCCAGGCGAAAATGGGCAAGGGTGCCGGATGTGGAGGCGCCGACTATCTGGTTCGAATCCGTTGCCGCCGCCACAGTCGGGGGAATGCCGATCATTATGAGAAGCGGGGTCATCAGGAAGCCGCCGCCTACGCCGAAGATGCCCGACAGCAGGCCCACCCCGCCCCCTAAAGCCAAAATTACGAGCATGTTGACGCTGTTGCCGGCAATTGGAAGATACAAGTGAAATGGAATGCTCATGACAGTTGCTTTCTCCTGT
The DNA here is from genome assembly GCA_963725365.1 of uncultured delta proteobacterium. GTDB lineage: Bacteria > Desulfobacterota > Syntrophobacteria > Syntrophobacterales > Syntrophobacteraceae > SbD1. The sequence goes on from CAVRZU010000170.1 coordinate 1,045, forward strand.
GCTGAAGATTTTGAACTTTGCGAGGACTCACCAGCTCCACACGACAAGCTATACGATGTTGAATTTTGCGAATCTGCGCCAGGTCCCGGTCCGAATGAGGGTTATCCTCGCCGGGAGAATCAGCTATTACCAGCGTTATCCGATTCTGTTCGACGAACCGGATGACTTCCTCCTCGTAGTTGCCTTCCGAAATGAAATAGTCGATTCGGGAACCTTCCGACTTTGCAATTTCGATCAGCAGTTCAAGACGCTCCCGGATGACACATGGAGCTTTATGGTCCTCGCCGCCGCTCTCCTTTTCGGAAGGCGGGAGCACCAGGAGCGCGAAGAGCCTGGCGTCTATTCTTCCCGCCAGGGAAATCGCCCTTGACATAGCAACCCGGGAACCGCTGCTGCAGTTCATGCTAACTAATATCCGTTCCATATACCCTGTCCCTATTTGCACCGGAACCCCTTAAGGCAATGAATGTGCCACAACTGCAAATGCAGGTGATAATGCGTGTTTCATTGAGGCGGCAGTTGTCATATAATGATTGGCGACGCCTTGCGTGTTTCATAATGGAACAATGACGCCGCTCCTTGCCGGGGCATATTCCATTTTGGAACAAGGCGCAAGTCTAAAGAGCAATTCACACAGTGGCGTACCGGTCACAGAGGAAAAGCCTTTTTAGACAGGATTAACAGGGTTGAAAAATAAAATTTCAAGAAACCAGATACTACGCCGGAGAATTCTATGCCCTTACCTCAGTCCTCAGTTCTCAGTCCTCAGTCCTCAGTCAGGCGCCTTGGCAATCCGTTCTTCAGGTGGCTCTTCGGTTCCATAAAAGGGCAGATATTTATCGTCTTCACGGTAACTTTCATCTCCCTGGCCGCCCTGACCCTTCTCAATCTCTGGAATGTCTCTACGGTAAAAGGCCGCCTGCTCAAGGGAGAGCGCTATTATGATTTAATGGACAACATACTCGAAATGCGCAGGTTCGAGAAAAATTACCTTTTCTACAATGACGTGGAAAGCCTCAAGGAGGGAAGGTATTACCTCGAGTGGATCAACTCCATCGTCTCCGAACTCTCCGGGGACATCGTAGACATTACTGACCGCAAAACGTTTGAAAAGTTCCGGGACGCCCTTGGAGACTACCAGACTCTGCTCGGCCGCTACGAAACGGAAGGCAGGGGCGCCGCCGACCCCGAACTGATGCGCAGCAAAGGAAAGGAGCTGACCGATTTTGCCGACAGGTTCCTCAGGATAAAACAGGAAAGAATTCGTAAGGCCGTCGTGAATGTCTCGATCCTGCCTTTCGCTTTTCTCGGGATTTTCCTCCTGCTCATGCTCCTGGTAATAAAGTTGGTGTCGCTTGGTTTGCTCCGTCCCTTGAGGGTACTTCAAACCACTATCCAGGGCGTTGCCAAAGGCAACTACAGTCCCACTTCCTATGATGGACTGCATACAGACGAGGTCAATGGCCTGATAGGGGCATTCGACCGGATGGCCAGGGAACTGGAAGCCAACCAGGAACACCTCCTCCAGGCCAGAAAGATGGGCGCCCTCGGCACATTTACGGCCGGCGTCGCCCATGAACTCAATAATCCTCTCAATAATATTTCTCTAACGGCTGAGACCTACCTCGAGGAATACGCCGACGGAATGGATGCCGGGGCCAGGGAACTGATCAACGACATCCTCGCGCAGTCGGAGAGGGCGTGCGAGATTGTAAAAAATCTCCTGGACTTCTCCCGTACAGAACGAGCGGACCGCATCAGTCTCGAGGCCCGGGAAATCGTGCGCAGCACCGTTACCCTGGTCAAAAATCAGATCATGCTTGCCGGAATAAGACTCGAAGTGGAAATCCAGGAGGCCCTGCCGCCTGTTCTCGGGAGCATAAGAGGTTTGCAGCAGGTGTTTATGAACCTGCTCCTGAACGCCATCCAGGCCATGCCCAACGGGGGCGGCATTACTATAAGCGTTGCCGCCGAGCCTGCCGACTTCGTTCGTTTCGATATCCGGGACACCGGGGTGGGAATGAAAGCCGGACGCTATCGAACATATTTTCGAACCTTTTTTCACCACTAAGGCTGTAGGACATGGAACAGGTTTGGGCCTTGCCGTCGTCTATTCCATAGTGAAAAGACACGGCGGACAGATCAATGTGAAAAGCGAAATCGGCAAAGGGACTGTTTTCACGGTATTGCTCCCGGTGGCCAAAGCAGAGGTAAACGCATAAATGCAACAGGTGCGGATAGCCATAGTGGACGATGAAGTCGCCGTATGCCGTCGCCTCAGCCTGGCCCTTTCCAGGGATGGCTACGAGGTGGAAGCGTTTACGGCGGGACGCTCATTTTTGGAACGCATGCAGGCTGAGCCCTTCGACATCGTGTTGTGCGACCTGGGGCTTCCGGACACAGGCGGCATGGAGGTCCTTTCACGTTGCAAGACGATCAGGAAGGAAACAGAGGTTATCATCATCACCGGTCATGGGAGCATCGACAGCGCCATCGAAGCCATCAAAGAGGGCGCCTATCACTATGCCGTAAAACCTCTTAAGCTCAATGCAATAAGGGTCTTGGCCAGGGGAGCGCTGGACAGGATCAGCATGCTGCAGGAAAACCTGCGTCTTCGCGAGGCCTTGAAGCGCTCGGGCGGTCGGCCGCCATCATCGGCAACAGCCCGGCCATAAAAGAGCTTTTCTCCATGATTCAAAGAATCGCCGTAGTGGACTGCAACATTGTGCTCCAGGGCGCAAGTGGACCGGGCAAGGCGCTGGTGGCGAAGGCAATACACAAGTTGAGCCCGAGGAAGGAACATCCGTTCGTATTTTTCAATTGCGGCGGGTTCACGGAAGAACTCATCAGCAGCGAGCTTTTCGGCTACGAAAAAGGGGCTTTCACCGGCGCCACGGCCACCAAAATCGGTTTGCTCGAATCTGCGTCCGGAGGAACGGTACTGCTGGACGAAGTCGGCGAGATGCCTCCCGCCATGCAGGTAAAGCTGCTCCATGTCATCCAGGAGAGGCGAATCCTGCGCGTCGGCGGCACTCGCGCAATCGATCTGGACATCCGGATCATTGCGGCCACGAACAGGGACCTCAAATATGAAGTGGCGCAGGGCAACTTCCGGGAGGACCTTTTCTACCGGTTGAACGTCGTAACCATCCCCTTGCCCTCGCTCGCCCAACGCCGTGACGACATTCCGATTCTTGTAGATCATTTCATCGAAAAGTACCGCGCGGCTTTCCGAAAACAAGTCAGCGGCATACAGCCCCAGGCGCTCCAGATCCTACTGGGCTATACCTTCCCGGGAAACGTAAGGGAGCTGGAAAACATCATCGAGCGGGCGGTCGCCCTCACCGACTGCAGCCGGATAAGGCCCCGGGACCTGCCCCAGGACATTCAGCATCTCGAATTCGACACCATGGAGGGCGAGGGGCTGCTGCCCCTTGCGGAATACGAGAAGCGCTACATTGCCAGGGTCCTCGAGACTACCGGCTTCAACAAGGGCCTCACAGCCCAGGTCCTCAACATCCCCCGAACCACTTTGTGGAGAAAACTCAAGGAGTATAAACTGGGGTAGCTGGGGAAGACAAACTTCTACCGCAGAGACGCAGAGGCGAAGAGGAAAAGACAAAACCTCTCACGCGAAAGCGCGAAGAAAATAGACAACAGGCCTTTGTCCATGGTTTAGAGACTGGCCTCGTACCCTCTTGCCTTCGGTTCGCAGTTGAGTAAGATATTGGGAACATCCATCTGTTGGTATGGAAAGGAAGGAACCATGACGGGGTTAATGAGGGAAATTGAGAAGAAGGCCAGCCGGCTTTCGGCTGAAGAGCGCGAATTGCTTGCCGAAAGGTTGCTTTCAACTTTGACTGAGGCTCCATTGACCGAGGTTGACGAACTATGGATTGAAGAAGCGGAAAAGCGGTACACCGCAGGGAAGGCAGGGCGAAACAAAGGGATTGCGGCTGAACAGACCCTGGCAGATGTCAGAAAAGAGCTTCCATAGTGAAACTGGTACTCGATCTCGCGGCAAAGGCGGAGATCGCTTCCATATATCTCTGCTTGATCAAATCAATGTCCTGCTGCGGCATTGCAATACCTTTCTTCGATTCTTTCTGAAAAGCATGAAAGGACATTTTGATTTATCCGTAATACACTTCGCTCCTATGGCCAATTTTTACAACGAGCACGAGCAACTGCTCATCCTCTACCTTGGCAAAAACACGATAATCTCCAATGCGATAACGCCAGAACTCCCGAAGTCGTCCTTTGAGCGGCCCTCCAAGTGCCCTGGGGTTTGGAGCGACACGGTCGCGGAGATAGCGATTGATGCGGCGCGCGTTCTGCGAATCAATCTTGTCAAGATCCCTTGCGGCCTGTGGGGTAAAACTAATCCGCCAAGCCAAGCCGACGCTCCACTTCTTCAAGCGGTATGCATAGGCTCCTCGCCGCTCTTCAGGAACTCCTCGTAGGCAGTTTCGGCCAGGTAAGCGTCTTCCAGGTCCTCAATGGTCCGCTCAAGCGCCTCGCGGATAAAATAACTCTTGGTTCTTTTCGTAGCCCGGGCCAGTATTGCCAACCGTTGCGTCAATTCTTCCGGTAGCCTGACTGTATGCATGTTTGACATATTGTGCCTTTCGTATTGATTGTAATACATTTTATACAAATTTCCGCATACAATCAAGGTTTCAGGACTTTGTATTTCATTGAAAGGATCTGCTGAAATTAACAAAATCCGCTATTCCCAGGTACCCCTGTTCGTTTTCTTCAGGTCGATGTAGCTGATCCTGCCTCTTTCATTTACAAAAGAGCTGAGCAGCCAACTCACCAGGCTTATGATGAGAGAGCCGAAAATCGCTGCCCAGAACCCATGGACATAGAAGCCGGGGACTACCCCTGAGACCATCTTGAGCAACAGGGCGTTTATCACGAAGGTAAAGAGTCCCAGGGTGAGGATATTGATCGGAAGGGTAATAAAGAGAAGTATCGGCCTGAACAGAGCATTGAGTACGCCGAGGACCATAGCGGCGAAGAATGCGGAAAAGAAACCCGCCACCTCTATATCGGGGCGAAGAAGGTAGGACGTAATCATAATTGAAATCGTAAGGAGCAGCCATCTTACCAGCAGACCATTCACAGTCATCCTCCTGTTTGGGTAAAAGCCAATTTGAGACACGGATAGGTAGCGATCAATTTCAAATAGAACCTTTTAGACACGGATGGACACGGATGAACACGGATAGAGAAGGGTCGATTCTTGGTAGAACCTTTAACTATTTTTCGCTTTCATCCGTGTCTTATTTAAGCATCATAGCTTTCTCCGGGCACATTTCCTGACAACAAAAACATGTGATGCAAACGCCAGGGGTTACAACAGGGAGCGAATCACCCATTGAAAGGGCTGAAACCGGACACTGATCTATACAGGTCCCGCAGCCCGTGCACAGATCCGGGTCCACCTGCGGGCGAAGGACCGTGCGGTCGTGAATCAACGCCTGAATGACGTCGCTATCGATAACCGCTTCGCCTCCAAGGGGCGGAAGCTTAAAATCAGGTATTTTTGCCAGCTCCCCTACGATTTCGATCCTTTTGATATCGAAGTCGCCAAGGCCAAGCTCCCTGGCTTTTTGCAGGAAGCGCAGCCGGGAGGGGTCGCACCCCATCATAGTCGCGATCACGGCATCCACCGCCACGGCATTATCCGAAGCCAGGATCAAGCCTATGTCCCTTAGATCAGCGGAGGCAGGCCCATTTCCCTCCATGCCGACTACGGCGTCCACCAGGAAAAGGTCCGGGACCCGGAGCCGGAATACATCGACAACCATTTCATGAAACCGCCCCGGGCTGCCGGCTGCCTTGTGGAGCATCGCTTTTTGCGCGCCGGGCAAAATTCCGTAGCTGTTCTTGATAGCCCCGGTCATAACTGTGAGGCCATGAGTTTTGAATTTGGGAAGACTGATTATGATATCGGCTTCCATCACTACTCGGGATACGCTTACAAACGGCATGAAATCGGGATTGAAACCGACCTTGAGCGAGTCGGTCCCTATGTTTTGATAATAACCTTTGGCCGCTTCCATCAGGCCGGTTTTGGTAAAGCTCTCTTCGTTTGCGCCGTAGTTGTGAAGCCCCGGATTGTCACCTACCACCAGGGAGGCCGGAGCAAGCGTTTCGACTTTATCGACCACCGCGCGAAGCACCGCCGGATGGGTGACTACACCTTCCTTTGCTTCCGAACTCCTAAAGCACATTTGGCTTTATCAAAACCTTCCTGCCCCTGATATCGAGCGGGAAAAGATCGAACGCCCGGTCAACGGCTTCACGGACACTTTCATAGTCTGCGGGTTGGATCATTACTTTTGGCATACGAACCTCTCTTTCTCCGCCCTCCGTCCTCAGCTGTACCAGTTGGGCTTCTTTGCCAGCCAGCCGGATACCGTGTCATCTATCGATCCTTCGAGTCCCCGGGCAAGATAAAATTTGGGATAAAGGAGGTCGTCCCCGGGTGAGACGACCCCTTCCGCTTCTGCGGTGCAGCGAGGGCGGTATAGGGATAAATCCGGATTCCGGCTGCGATCTTCATTGCTTCCAGTTCCAAAGAATCCGCAAACTCAAGGCTCTCCTCGACGGTTTGCCTGGTCTCGGCCGGCCCACCCAGCAAGAGAAATCCCATTCGGCCGATTCCGTGCTTATCAAGCATTTTCGAGATGCTGCGCACATCGTCGGGCTCAAACCTCTTATTTAAGGAGCGCAGGACTTTCCTCTTCTGTTCTCTAATCCAGACTCACTTCTACGCATCCCGCCTTTGCCATCCTTTCTATCAACCCTTCATCGACGCTCCAGGGATAAAGTATGGCGCGCCACTGGATTTCGAGATTTTTCCCGATCAGCCGGTCGCAAAGCTCATTGGCATACGAGGGTGGGAAATTGAAAATGTTGTCCACGAAGAAGAAATTTTTAAACCCTGCGCCAACGAACCGGGAGATAGAATCGATAACGACATCCGGGGACCTTTTCCGCAAACTACGGCCCTCTGTGGTCGCAGTTGAACAATAGCTGCAATCCATCGAGCAGCCCCTGCGGGTCTGGAAGGGGAGCCAGATTTTCTGGTTCCCAAATTCTGTGGGGAACAAAAAGGTCCGCCGGGATCGGGCAAAACCGAGTCGTCGATTCTTTTCATGATCTCGGTGTCGGTTTCCAGTGGACGGCTCAGCCACCACCAGGTTTGGAACGCGAGCCAGATCCTCCTTGCGGGACAGCACACCCAGCAGCTTCACAAAAGGGGCTTCCCCCTCGCCTTTTATCCCCATATCGGCGCCCAGATAGTTGAGCGCGCTTTGCGGATACATGCTATATCCTGCTCCCCCAAGGACTATAGGGGCTGAGGTGAGGCCGCGGCAGGCAGTCACGACCTTTCTTACGGCATCCAGGAGAAATTTGGGGGACTTCATGCATTGATCGTCGATGTTTCTGACCGAAATGCCGACAATTTCAGGACTAAAACCGGAAACGGCGTTTTCGAGGGCGGTGGGACCGGCGGCCAAGTTGCCTGCTTGCAAAATCGCCGCAGGCGACAACAATTCTCCAGCGGTGCTGTACGGTTCCTAAAACCGTCTTTTGTCATGAGGTTCAAAAGACTGACATCATGGCCGGCATGTTCGGCCGTCGCTGCTACGCAGGCCAGCCCCATCGGCAGGACAGGCATCTGCAGTTGTTCCGTGTTGGCAGAAATAAGGAGTGCCCGCATATCTTTCTCCTCGCGTTCTTTTCCAATACGTTACGCAAAGTTAAGCTTTGGACAGGATTAGGTTGTTGTTTGAATCATGTAAATCCTGTCCAAGATTTTGATTTTTCTCAGCGCGTCGTATCTATCGTAACATGTTCCCGTAAATTTTAAGAGCAAAGATGCGGTGGGACCGCCGGCCGGTCCCACCGCCACGTTTTTTTTTAAAATTGTCTGCGCTATGATATATAAATGCAGATTCGGATCTGCTCTGAAGAGGTCACCTCGGATTTTTCTTGCCGCCACCGAAGGTTTTAGTGGCGAATCTGGCCGGCGGTCCCACCGCCAAGGAGAAAAACTTCCTGATGAAAATAGCATACTTCTGTATGGAAATAGGGCTCAATGAAAACATCCCGACCTACAGCGGAGGCCTTGGAATTCTGGCCGGGGACCACATCAAATCGGCGGCGGACCTGAACATCCCGCTGGTAGCCGTAACGCTTCTCTACAAGCGCGGCTATTTCATACAGGGTATAAACCCATTTGGCCAACAGGAAGAGACGTACCCTTATTTCGATCCGCGCGCCTTCATGGAGCCGCTTCCGTTAAGGGTAACCATAAAGATCGGAGGCCGGGACGTACGGGTGGGTGTTTGGAAACACAACGTGACCGGGATTCACAACGAGATAGGATCGGGGCGCGTCCCGATCTATTTTCTGGATACCGACCTTGAGGAAAACGCACCCGAAGACCGGCTCATAACCCAGTTTCTCTACGGCGGAGACCAGCACACCCGCATAGCGCAGGAAGCGGTCCTTGGAATCGGCGGCTACCTGGCGTTCAAACGCCTTGAGCCCAAAATCACCACGTATCACATGAATGAAGGGCACGCGGTCTTTCTCACACTCGCAATGCTCAAGGATTTTGGAGGAGACGCGGAGCAGGTCAGGTCAAAGTGCACTTTCACCACGCATACCCCCGTTGCCGCCGGCCATGATAAATTCAGCTACGATCTGGCATCCAAGATGATCGGGGAGTACCTGCCCTCGAACATAAAGGAACTTGCCGGAGACGATCTTTTGAACACAACCGTCCTGGCGCTTAACCTTTCGCGCGCTGCAAACGGAGTGAGCCAACTGCACGGAGAAGTGTCCAGGCTGATGTTTCCGGGCTTCAATATCGGGCACATCACCAACGGCGTACACCACCTCAGTTGGACCGGCCCCGATTTCAAGGAACTCTACGACAGGTATTTGCCGACCTGGCGCAGGGACCCTCAACAACTCGGCGACATTTCGGTGATACCAGACAGCGACATAGTCGAGACCAAAAAAAGGGCCAAAAAGCGACTCATAAGGTATATAAACTCACTGTCCGGGGCGGGGTTCACCGAAGAACTGCTGACGATCTGCTTTGCACGGAGGGCAGCCGCCTACAAGCGTTCAACCCTGATTTTCAGCGACCTTGAATTTCTTTTCAATCTCTCCTATGACCGGGTGCAGTTCGTCTTCGCCGGCAAATCCCATCCGCAGGACCAGCCCGGAAAAGAGCTTATACGCCAGATAGTCAATATAGGAAAACAGTACGAAAAACAGCTTCGGCTGGTCTTTGTTCCCAATTACAACATCTGGGTGGCGGGCCTTATGACCGCCGGGGCCGACGTTTGGCTCAATACTCCCCGCCGGCCAAGGGAGGCGAGCGGGACGAGCGGTATGAAAGTGTGCTTCAACGGCGGCGTCAACATGAGCGTTCTGGACGGATGGTGGCGTGAGGCCTGTAAAGACCGGGTGAACGGCTGGGCCATCGGCGACGACGAAGACCAGGGAGACGAAGCGGCGGCTGCCGACCTCTACCGTGACCTTGAAGACATGGTAACCACTTACTATGCCAATCCCAGAAAGTGGCTCTCCATAATGAGGCGCTCCATCTCCGACATTACGCCCCAGTTCAATACCCACAGGATGGTGCTGGAATATTTCAAGACCTACTACAGGTAGGGCGGTGGGACCGCCAACCGGGTTGCCTGCTTGCAAAATCGCCGCAGGCGACAACAAGGACTCCAGCGGTTCGTTCGCTGGGCTACGGCTGATCTTGAGAGTACGCAGCGCGGCCAGGGCCGCAGCAAAAAAACCAATACCTTTAAAGCTTTTCTCTGTGCCCTCTGTGCCTCGCAGCCTGCCCCTGCAGTGCTTCTGGGCCGGGGGTGAGGCTTACGGTTCAACGGACCCTGGTATTGGACATCTGTTCAAGGGCCAGCATCAGGGCCTGGGTGCCCGCCGTGCCGTGTCCCAGTGATCTTACCGCAAGGTAGAGCTGCTGAACCAGCGCCAGGCCCGGCAGAAATAGACCCATACGCGCCGACTCCTTCAGCGCAATGCCCATATCCTTGATAAAGTGCTCGACAAAAAAACCGGGGGAGAAATCCCTTCTCAGGATGCGTGGAGCCAGATTGTCCAAGCTCCAGCATTTGGCCGCTCCGCCCTGGATGGAGCTCAGCATGGTGGGCAGATCGAGGCCGGCCTTGAAACCGTACAGCAGGCTTTCACACACGCCGATCATAGTTCCCGCAATGACGATCTGGTTGCACATTTTGGTATGTTGGCCCGCGCCCGCAGGCCCCTGGTGGACGATGTTTTTTCCCATCGTTTCCAGGATAGGCCTGATTGCTTCCATCACTTCCCGGTCTCCTCCGGTCATAATGGAAAGGGTTGCATTGCGTGCTCCAACGTCGCCGCCGGATACCGGGGCATCCACGGCGAATGCCCCGAGTTTGGTGGCGGCTTGATAGATTTGCGCCGACAGCGAAGGCTCGGTGGTGGTCATATCAACGAGAATAACACCGGGCCGGAGCGCCTCCAGAATGCCTCCTCCACCGAAGTAGACCTCCCGCACGTCCTCGGGAAACCCCAGCATGGTAAAGATAATGTCTGAGTTTTCCGCGCACTGCCGAGGCGAATCGACCCATGCGCCGCCCTTTTCCACAAGTGGGAGCGCCTTTTGCTTTGTGCGGTTGAAAACGGTTGCACCATAGCCTTTTTCCATTATGTGTCCGCACATGGAAAGCCCCATCACCCCCGTTCCGATCCATCCGATGCGGGTTTTGGGACTAACAGCGGGAATATCGGTCATGACGGCCTCCTCATTTTCCGTGGAACATGATCCTGCCCCCAACTATGGTATAGATCACCCGGGTGGCCGGGACCTCGTCTTCGGGGACCGTCAGGATGTCTTTTGAAAGGACCGTGACGTCGGCGAGTTTCCCCGGCTTGAGCGAACCCTTGATCTCTTCTTCGAAAGCGGCATAGGCGTTATTCATCGTATAGGCCCGGAGTGCTTCCGCGCGGCTCATCCGCTGATCCGGATAGAAGGTTGAGCCGTCGGGCAGCTTTCTGGTTATGGCGGCATAAAAATTTGGTATCGGGGCGACATCTTCCACCGGGGCGTCGGTCCCATTGGTGACAACGGCCCCGGTCTGCATGAGCTTGCGCCATACGTAGGCCCCTTCTTCGGCCCGTTTTGCTCCGATCCTCTTGGTGACCCATGGCCCGTCAGAAGTACAATGGACGGCCTGCATAGAGGCTATGACGCCGAGCCGGGCAAACCGTGGGATATCGGCGGGACTTAGATGCTGGGCGTGTTCGATACGCCACCGAAGCCCCTTTCGCGCAGGGTTCTCGCTGAAGACAGTCTCATAGATGTTTAACGTTTCCCGATTTGCCCGATCACCTATTGCATGCACGCAAAGCTGAAAATCATTCTTGATGGCAAGCCGTGCCGCTTCCAGGATATCCGTGGTGGATTCCACATTCAACCCGGTGCTCCCGGGAAGATCGGAGTAGGGTTCTAGCATCCATGCAGTATGAGCGCCCAAAGCACCGTCCATGAATTTTTTCACCGCCCTTACGGTGAGCCTTTTATCCTCGAAGTTCACCAGCCTGTACCGGCTCAGATTGGCTGCCAAGGCATCGTTGTCCTCGTGAATCATCGCCCACAGACGTATCCCGAGGTCATGTTCCAGGACCAGCTTCCTGTACAAATCTATCTCCTCAAACGAGGAGGCTGCGTCCTGGAAGCTGGTGATTCCCTTCGATAGACAGTCCTGAACGGCAAGGCGGACGGCTTCGCGCAATTGATAATCCCGCTGTTCGGGACTGCGTCCGGCAAGGCTTCTATTATGAGCTTCGGCAATCAGTTCCTGGGCTGAATCGAAGAATACCCCCGCCGGATTTCCATCGGCGTCCCTGAGTATCCTTCCTCCTTCCGGGTCCGGGGTGGACCTTGTCACCCCTGCCAGTTCCATTGCCCTGGCGTTGGCGATCAACGCATGTCCGCTCGAATGGATAAGCATGACGGGATTGTCCGGTGCAGCCCTGCTGAGGGCATCATCGGCCGGGAAGCCTTCGATGGCCGCAGAGGGCGCGCGGTCCCATTTTTCCTGGTGCCACCCGAATCCAAGGACCCACTCTCCAGGCTTTTTTAGAGCGCTCTCCTTAACACTCGAGACGATCTCGTCCCAACTGCGGGCCTTCGTCAGGTCAAGGCTCATTTTGGACTCACCGAACATAACCAGGTGTCCGTGGCCCTCTATAAATCCAGGTATGGCCAGCATACCTTTTATATCGAGCACTTTTGTTGACGGGCCTATATAGGGACGTATGTCGTCGTTGCTTCCCACCGCTAAAATGGTATCGTTTCCAACCGCAAGCGCCTCTGCCCGGGGCCGGCTGTCGTCCTCCGTGGCAATTGCGCCGCCCACGATGACCGTATCAGCCGGGACCGGCGCCTTCCGTCCGCAGCAGGAGCACGATAAGCCTGCAACGATCAATAGCACGAATAAAACGGTCCTGAAGAGCTTTATAATTGGTGACAAGATTCCTCCCTTCCGACTTCAGAAAAAAGTCATATCTCTTCCAAAATTCAGGTACTTTTTGGTCACGAAGAGCGCGAAGGATGCACGATGAGCACGAAGATACCATACATACCTGGTTTCATTGGTATTTATTAATCCTGTAAATCCTGTTAATCCTCCTGTCTAAAGTTTTGCCTTATTGACATCCAGCCTCCTGTTGGACTTGAGGTACTCTTAAGAACTGATCCTCACAGTTTCAACGTGGATTCGGCGCCGTGCTTCCGCCCGGTTTACAGTCCGGTTGATTCTGGAAGATTTTGCATTATCGGGGTATAAGATCATGTGCGGGTCGGCCTCGGCCTCAATTCGTTCGGGGTCACGGGTCGAGAGTCGAGGCCGAAGGTCCAAAAATGGACCGAAGTTGCTTTTTTTCTTCGCGTCTTCGCGGCTTCGCGTGAGAAAGACTTTCACCTTGGCCAACGGCATTGGGGCATGGAGAGATGGGCGGTCCTCTGCTTTCATTCTTCGCGGCTCAAGATCGACTGTGGCGCCTCGAACGAATCAATGGGTTGCGGACGGGTTGTCAATCGCGTCTTCGCGCGATCCCCAAAAAGGAAAAACATCAGGCATGAAGATAAATCTCGAACATGTAGCCGTAGTGCTCAATGAGCCTCATTATCCCGAAAACATAGGTGCGGCCGTCCGGGCGGCCAAGAATATGGGGATCTCACGGTTTATCGCCGTAAGACCTGCCGACTGCGATCTTGCGCGGATTTTAAAAATGGCGACACACCATGCAGAGGACCTTGTTTTGGGCATCGAAGTCCATGACAGGCTCGAAGATGCGCTCAAACCCTTTCAGTACGTGGTGGGGACCAGTGCTCGAAGGGGCTCGCACCGGCAGTTTGTGAAAACCCCCCGGCAGATTGCCCTGGAGCTTATACCCATCAGCCGGAAAAACCATATAGCGCTTCTGTTCGGCCCCGAGGCGAGCGGACTGGCCAATGAACATATCAGATACTGCGATGCCCTGGTTACCATACCGACAGGCGAATTCTCATCCATAAACCTGGCCCAGGCCGTTATGATAATGGTCTACGAGGTTTTCACCGCCGCATCCGGGCAAAAAGAAGGCTTCACGCCGCGTCTTGCGACCAACGGTGAACTCGAAGCGATGTACGTGCAGTTGAAGGAAACATTGACCAGGATTAATTTCATAAACCCGGAAAATCCCGATTACTGGATGGAGAGCATAAGGCGGTTTTTCAGCAGAATGCAGCTTCGCGGGCGTGACGTGCAACTGATCCGAGGCATTTGCAGGCAGATCCACTGGTACTGTAACACCAGTCGTCAGTCGCCGGTCGTCAGTGGCCGGAAAAAGCTTCTTTCCGACGACTGACCATGTTTATCACGTTTTTCTCTGACGACCAACCACTGACGACTGGCCACTGCTTCTATCACTGCTCTATTACTATTCTGTGATTTACCAGTGACATGCTGCGAATTCGCCCGTGCAGCACCATTTTTTGTTCACCAAAGATGTTTTCGATCTTGATGCTGTCACCATCGTTTTCAACCTTATCGACCGCCTCGAGGAGGAGTTCCTCTTTTCCTTCCTTTACCAGGTAAGCATTTGCTTCACACATTATCAAGGCTCCTGTAGAATCCAAATCCAAAAGCGGCAAGGAGCGGCAGTACCAATTCCGATTCCCGCTTCCACCATCTTTATACTAATACGTTTTCCGGGCGATATTCAATACCGAACGGATGAAACCGATTCACCCTATTCCAATCCGGTCATGGCTGCTGGACCTGGCGAGCCGGCGCAGTTGAGCTTTGGCGCAGAAGTCGAGCAAACCAGCAGTTGAGCATTGAGTCCAGTTGATCCACTAGATTTTCAAACCGATCAATTTTTGCCTGCAGCTTCGGATCTTCAATTCCTTTGGCTACAAACTGGAAAAAGAGCGTCTGCAGCTTCCAGGTCTCAGGCCAGACGGCCATTGCGCGGCAAATCGTAAGGAGCCTGAAGAATCTCCCCGCATCCCTTTCGTCGAAGGTCCGCAGCAGTTTGGAAAGGAGCCTCACCAGAAACTGTCCCAGTTTTTCAGAGATGTCCACAAGTTGCAGGGTGACGCCCCATGACTTTGCCTCTTCCTGGAGGGAGTTGAGCCTGGCCATCTGAACCCGGAAGAAAAAATCAGTCGCATCCCAGGATGCATCCGCTGAGGAGCGCTCCAGTTCATGGTTGATGATGTCCACCACCAACGACTCAACATCGTCGCTGAGCACGCGCCGGATCGAGACCCGCAGATCGCTTGGAATCTTTATTCCCCATTGTCTGAGAGACAAAAGCAGCGGTTTGTATGTACTGAACATATTGCGTTGAAGATCCGTATAAGCGCCGAGGGTCTTTCGGCTCACATCCAAAGCAATTGAGGCCCGGAGGTCCTTTAGAACGTCTTCGAGCCCGAAGTAACCGGTCCCGAACTTTTCATCGAGCACGCGCACCATCTTGATGGTATTTTGTTCTTCAATGGAGTCCTGGAGGGCGGCAAGGGTGGACTCATACTCGCCCTGATTTAGCCAGGGTTTCACAGAACAGCGGAAATCCAGCCCGCCGAAATGGACCACCGCGTAAAGAAAATCCTGCTTGTCCAGCGTGCGATCGTCTGTAACGGAAACCAGGCCGTAGAGGCACCTTACCGGAGAGGACCCTAAGTCCTCCTCCTTTTGAGGCTGGATGCTGTATGCATATATCCGGAATTCCCGCTGAGAGGACCTCGCAAGAGACTGTATGGCGTAATTTGCGGCCACTCTTGCCCTGCCGAAAGCCTCGGGCCTGACCTCACGGAGAAAAACGTTTGCGCCGTTTCCATATTCGGGCAGGTTGCTGGGCGCCATGCCCAATAACCTGAGAAACTCCGGCATAATCGCTGGAGAGCCCGTCTTTTCGGCAAGCTGGACTGCCATGGCGGCGTACTTGAGGATCAGGAGGGACTCGAGCTGGCTGATTTCGTCGAAAAACCAGCCGCAGGACGTGAACATCAGGAGCGTAAACCGCTCCATCTCCAGAAACTCCAGGAATCGTGCGACATCGGGTGAGCGCGGACCACCCTTGAGGTTTTTTTCCAAAAACCTCCCCAGGTGAGCCTTTCTGTTAAGGACTGCATCGATATATTCGTCCCTTGCGCCCCAAGGGTCTTCGCACAGGGTTGACATCCCGGTTTCGAAATGCTGGGAAAGGCTGTCCCGAACATATTCGAGCGCTTTTCGCATAGGCGCTCTCCATTTCTGAGTCCAGCCCGGGCTCCCTCCCACATGACAGCCGCAATCGGCGCTCCACCTTCCAAGCCCATGTGCACAGCTCCAAGCTGTCCGTTCGAATATTTCGGGCCTCTGCAACCACTGGAAAGTTAACAAGAACCAGCCGTAATTGACTATTTCAGCCGACGGATTGCGCCTGAGCTCCTCAAAGGCGGCGGCAAGAGCCATGTCACCGAATTTGAAGTGATGGCCGTAGGATTCTCCGTCGGTTGCCACATTGGCCAGCCATGGTTCCCCGCTGGAGGAGTCGCGCTGGGACCATGTTCTGTCTAACTGCCCAAGGAGCTTCGAGCTGTGTTCGAGCAGGCGGTCGAAGGCCACTCCGTGAGCCAGTGCGGGATCGTAGAAAAAAATGTGTATATATTTTCCCCCTCCGCAGGAATAACGGTAGGCGCGTCCACTGGGTATTTTCCCGCCCGCGGCATCCTTCCACTGGGTGTCGCCGCCATTTAGAAAACGCCACCTCGCCGCTTGGTGGGGAGATAGTATGGTGTACTTTATATCCGCCTCTGCAAGAAGCAAAAGCGTCTCCCGGTCAACTGCCGTTTCTGCCAGCCACATTCCCTCGGGACGCCTGCCGAACCGGTGTTCGAAATCGCGAATCCCCCATCGGATCTGGGTCAGCTTGTCCCGCTTATTTGCCAAAGGCATTATGATATGATTATATACTTGGGCGATAGCGTTGCCGTGCCCCCCGAGGGCGCCCAAGCTCTGACGGTCGGCGTCCAGTATGGTCTGGTAAACCCAGGGATCGTGAAGTTCGAGCCATTGCATCAGGGTGGGACCGAAGTTGAAGCTGAGATATCTGTAATTGTTCAGCAGGTCGAGAATTCGATTCTGATTATCGACAAGGCGGGCAGCTGTGTTCGCCCGATAGCATTCGAGGTTGATGCGTTGGTTCCAGTCATGATAGGGGGCAGCGGATTCCTCACGCTCGATCTCCTCGATCCAGGGATTTTCGCGGGGAGGCTGATAGAAATGAGCGTGAACGCAAATGTATTTTTTTCCTGTTGAAATCGTCATTATTTATTCTACCGCCTCTAACTTTTCTTTTCCAGTGCCGTTTTCGGATTTTACGGCAGGGACTCGCAGTGTGCAAACATGAATTGTAAACTCAATACCCGAGGGATTTTTTGCAACCGCACCCTGAATCTGAACTCAATCCGGGCAATCGGCTACGATATGGACTACACGCTGGTCCACTACCATATGAGTTCATGGGAGCGCCGCGCCTATAGCTACATAAAGGAGGGAATCGGGCTGACGGGATGGAATCTGGAATCCCTCGAATTCGACCCTGAACTCGCCGTGCGGGGTCTTGTGATCGACACTCAACAGGGAAACATAGTCAAGGCTAACCGGTTCGGCTACATAAAAAGGGCATTCCACGGGACAAGACCCCTGGAATTTGAAGAGCTGCGCAGGGCCTACCAGCGAACCCTGGTGGACCTTGGCGAGTCGCGGTGGTTTTTTCTAAGTACCCTTTTTTCCATATCCGAGGCATGTATCTTCATGCAGGTGGTCGATTTGTTCGATTCCGGACAACTGGGCGGATGCATCGGCTACGAGGAGATCTTTAGACGTGTGCGCCACGCATCCGACGAAGCTCACATGGAAGGAAGGCTCAAGTCGGAAATCCTGGCCGACCCGGCTCAATTCGTCGAACCTGACGAGGAAACGCCGCTGGCCCTTCTCGACCAAAAAAAGTCGGGCAAAGAAGCTGCTTTTGATAAGCAATTCCGAATGGTCTTACACAGAACCTATCCTGACCGGCTCGTTCAACCCTTTTCTGCCAAACTCGATCAAGTGGCGCGACCTGTTCGACATAATAATAGTCCGGGCAAGAAAACCGGATTTTTTCACACATTCCCGATGCCGGTATTGAGGTGATCAATGCTGACGGGCTCCTTCGGGACACCGAGGCCCGCTGGCTCCCGGACACATCTACCTGGGCGCCAACGCGCGGCTTTCTCGAGGAAAGCCTGGGCCTTTCCGGCGATGATATCCTGTATGTGGGAGACCATATTTTTACAGACGTGAATATTTCGAAAAACATTTCGAGATGGCGCACAGCCCTGATCGTTCGGAACTCGAAGATCAGATCGCAGCGGTTGACGAATTCGCGCCTACACATGCGGAACTGAGCTCCCTTATGGAGGCCAAGGAGCGGCTGGAGTCACAATACTGCTCGCTCCGGCTGGCTGCCCAGCGCATTCGGCACGGGTACGGGCCCCGCGAGAACGTGAAAATCACTGACTTGCAGCGACAAATGTCCGAACTGCATAGCTCGATAGTGGATATAGACTCGAAGATCGACCCCTATCGCCCAGGCTTCCGGGCAGCTTCTCAACAAGAATTGGGGATTGCTCATGCGCACGGGAATAGACAAAAGTCACCTGGCAAGACAGATCGAGCGCTATGCCGATATCTACACCGCACGGGTTTCAAATTTCCTGCACGTAACCCCCTCGGCATTCCTGCGCTCCAGCCGTGGCAGCCTGCCCCATGATCCTGAACGCAAGACAGGTGAGTGAGTGGGTGAGAGGGAAAAAACCGCGCGCACCCATTCACGATTCACACGTCCTGCACAACAATTTTCTTTAAATAAGCCAGTAAAGTAACTATATTTTGAATTCAAAGACTAATAATAATCGTTTTTTAAGATCGTAACTTTTTTTTAAGGGATGAAATGACTTCGGAAGCGGCACAGAATCGGTTAGCGGGATATGCGCTCCTGATGAGAGTACCGGCTGAGCGTTTGCCGAACTGGCACGCGTCTTCGGTCAGCCCGACAGGAACGCTGCGTTCGACCATACAGGGCGGCCAGACCGAATCCATTTACCCCCAGTCATATTGGCCAGGAGAAGTACGGGCGACCATCTTGAATTCGCCCTGAAGTATGACGGTGTCAGTTGGGCATCCTGTCGGCCCTTTTCGAAGCGGCCGCCGAAGACGAGATCGCGGCATGGATCACCTCGAAACCAACGGGGAAATACACCCGAAGGATCTGGTTCCTTTATGAATTCCTGACCGGAAGGGCGGCCCATGCGTGATCTTACCAAGGGCAATTACGTCGAGCTTCTGGAGACAATCGTTATTACATCACAGCACCCGGCCGGCGCGTACAGCGCCAGCGGATCATCGACAATCTGTTGGGCAGGCGGTCCTTCTGTCCGTCATTCGGCGCACCGATAAGCTGACCGCCCTTGAAGGAATCGATCTGCGCCGGCGCTGCGAAGAGGTAGTTGCCGCCTATCCACCGGAGCTGCTCAGGCGGGCCTTGAGCTATCTCTACAACAAGGAGACCAGGTCCTCATTCGAGATCAGGCACATTAAACCCGGTATCTCTCGCACCGAAAAATTCATCGGCCTGCTGGAGATGGCTGAGCACAGGGACTTTTGTGAAAAGCCTCTTCTGATCGACGTGCAGAACCGCATCGTCGATCCCCGTTTCCGGGATGCCGATTTCCGAACGAACCAGAATTATGTCGGGCAGGCGATTTCCTACCAGAAGCAGCTCGTTCATTATGTTTGCCCAAAACCCAACGATCTTCCCGAGCTCATGGACGGCCTGCTCACCTCCCACGGGATAATCTCAAAGAAGGCAG
>CAVRZU010000171.1:0-11930 GCA_963725365.1 uncultured delta proteobacterium
GATTTACTACACCCCTCATGACCGGCTTTTTGCCAAGCACCTTGCCGATTTCCAGTTCAGTATCTATTCCGTTCTGCCAACTGACGACAAAGGTGCCCGGCTTGATAAATTCTTCGATTACGGAGACGATCAGGGGCAGGACATTGGCCTTTACAGTGATGAATATGACTTGGGGATCGTATTGAGCCAGTTCATCGACACTGTGACAGGTATGCGGTATCCTCTGCTGAAGTTGCTCCGCGCCTTCTATGATGATGCCCGTGGTCGATGCAGGATCGACAAGCTCGGGGACGACATCGCAAAGTGACACCTCGAATCCATTCTTCGCGAGAAATGCCGACACAATGCACCCAACCGGTCCCGCTCCAATCACTGAGAATCTTCTTGGGCTAAAATCAGGATTGAGCGAACTCAGTAATATTTCCTTTTCCTCTAATTTCCAGTTATCCAAAATTCCAATGTTTCCGAGCATCCAGAATCGTCACACCATTTTCTTCGAGTATTTCTATTGCCCGGTACGTCGTCTGTGAACCGGAAGAATAATGATTGCACTTCCCCTGACAAAAATGCAACGAGGGTACATGCTGGTGACATTAAACCCCCGCATCGTTGAGCGGCTTCAGCACGTTCGCGAGGCTCTGGGAACATCGGGAATTTGAGCGGCCACAACCTCGTTGACGAATGCGGGCAGTTGCATCTCCATGAGTATCGCCTGGAGCCGTGATGTTGGACACCAGCGGACGAGTTGGCCAAAGTCCCCGTTATCAACGAGGCTCAGGGCTCTCAGGTTAATGCCTGATCACCCGGGCGCGGTGACATAATGCGGACGTCCGGGCGAATTCTCAATAGATACAACTAGTTGCTTAAGCTTCATAGAGATGTCCTCCTATCAACTGCCTGTTGGTCAGTCCCTCCCCCTGTGTTGATCAAAAAGGTTAACTTCAAAACACTTCCGCCTGTGCCGCTGAACCCCAGATCGAACGCCCTGATGTTCGAGTCCGCAACACTTTTGGTCTTTTTCAGATTGCATCCCTTACAGCAGCAGCCTGAATGGGGAGCTTCCCGGTCTGAATCAGCGCCCCCAACAAGACCATGTTTACCGCCAGAGGGTTTCCGGCTTGTCTTGCCAGCTTGCCGGCATCGACAGCTATAAGTTTTGCTGTTTTGGCCCGGATGAGGTTCTGTAATTGATCCATGCCGGGGTAGACGCCCTTTCCGATGGTGACGAAATGGAGGGAGCGGATCAAGATTGGTAACCACCACGGTATCTTTATTGACTTTTTCAGCGCGCGCAGTGTTTCCGAAGGCTCAAACCCAACAAGGACATCGGCCTCCCCATCGGAGATGACCGGACTTTTGGCATCTCCAAACACAATCGCCGATTCCACAACTCCGCCTCGCTCCGCCATGCCGGATCTCGCCATCCCACCGGATATTGGACAGGAGTGCGGCTTCACCCAGGATATTCGACGCCAAAAGATTGCCTTGCCCACCTACTGCTACTATGATTATTCTCGTCGTGCTCATCTTTTCTCCGGCTACTCGTCTTTTACGGGCAATATTGCATTTTCGGGACAAATCTGTGCGCATACCGCACAACCAGTGCACTGCGCTGTATCTATCTGGACCTTGCCCTCATCCAGGTAAACCCCGGGACATCCCAGCCGGTTGATACAATCGCGATGATTCCTGCACTTGCTGCTTACCGTGGTAGCTCCCGGAATCGTGTACTTTAGCCCCTTCGCATACAGCATGCACATCTCAGTGAAAATGACTACCGATACCGACATCGAATCGAAGCGCTTCCTTTACCGCTTCATAGGTAAGTTTACTGGAAGGCCGGATTAGGGTCACATTGCTCACACCCACCGCGCGCACAACATTTTCTATGGAAACACGCCCGTATCCGGTAAGACCGAGTTTGCTCATGTCCACGCCCGGGTGAGGCTGATGTCCCGTCATGGCTGTCGTACCGTTGTCCAGTATAACCAGGGTGAAATTGTGGTTATTGAAAACCGCGTTTATAAGGCCCGGTATGCCGCTATGGAAAAATGTCGAATCACCTATAAAAGAGATGACCTTTTTGCCGGTTGCTTTGGAAAAACCGCTTGAGGCAGTTATCGAAGATCCCATGCATATTTGGAAATCGGCCATGGAAAGCGGCGGAAGCACTCCCAGCGTGTAGCAGCCGATGTCCGAAGGATATATGGTTTCCATTCCTTCCGCAGCCTGCTTGACGACGTAGTATGTCGCCCTGTGCGAGCATCCCGCGCACAAGTTGGGCGGGCGTTCCGGAATTTCCGGGAGGTCGGACAAATCGACCATCTTCAACGGTTTGTCGGCAGCATTGAAATAGTTTGCAACGACTTTGCGCACCAGGGCGGGATCAAATTCATAAAGCCTTGAGAACTGCCCCGGACCTTTTCCCTCAATTTGAAGAGTCAATCCCTGCTGCTGGGCAAAACCCCTGGCCGCCTCCTCCATGACCGGTTCGCCCTCTTCGGCCACCAGCGCCTTGTCACATCCCCCAAGGAAGTTCCTGATCAAGGTTTCAGGCATGGGATTGGAAAACCCGATCCTTAAGATTTTGATTTTTCCCTCGAGCCCGAGGTCCTTCACAGCATCCGAAACATAATTGTAGCTGATGCCGTTACAGATGATTCCGTACCTGCCCTCCCCTTCCACAAAATTATAGGGAGAGTTTTCGGAAATGGCCTTTGCCCGGTCCCAATTGTCAAGAAGTTTGGCATGAAGTTTTCTTGATACTGCCGGTATTGCGACATACCTGAACGGGTCCTTGGAAAAATCTCCGGTCGTCTTTACCGCAGAGATCTTACCGAGGCTTACGATTCCGGTCGAATGGTTGATTCGCGTCGTGGTCCTGAATAATACCGGCTCCTGGAGTTCTTCAGAAAGATCGAAAGCGTATCTGACCATCTCCATGGCTTCCCCGACCGATGAAGGCTCGAGCACCGGGAGCCCGGAAAGCTTTCCGTAGTACCGGTTGTCCTGCTCGTTTTGACTTGAAAACATATACGGGTTATCGGCAGTGAGGATAACCATCCCGCCTCTTACACCTAAATATGCAAGCGTCATGAGAGGATCGGCCGCAACATTGAGCCCCACGTGCTTCATAATCGCCATGCTGCGCAATCCTGAGTTGGCCCACGCCGCAGCCACCTCCAGCGCCACTTTTTCGTTGATACAGTACTCGAAGCAAAGCTCGCTCTCGTGCGATATTTCGAATAAATTGGCTGTGATTTCCGATGATGGGGTCCCCGGGTAAGTCGAGCCAAAAGCAAGACCCGCTTCAACGGCGCCCCTTGCAATCGCTTCGTTTCCCAGCATGAGCATCTTCTTTTCGAGTCGATCTGTAAGCAGTTTGTGCATTATGGTCCCTCTATAAGAGTCTTCTATTTCCCGGTTCAGCTATTTGGGTCTTTCATCTATAACTCGTACCGCTTTTCCCTCGCTTCTTGTGAGGGCCTTGGGTGCAGTGAGTTCAACACCCACATGGATGCCCAGCAATCCTTTTATGTGGTTGTCTATCTTTCTTTCAACTTCGGCAACCCTGCCTGCGCCGGCGTCATAGACCTCTTTTTTTGCCTCCACCCTGAGTTTGAGACTGTCCAAATGCTTCCTCTTGCCCACCATGAGCACATACTGGAGCTCCACTTCTTCGATATCCATCAGCAAGGATTCGATCTGGGATGGGAAAACATTAACTCCGTTGATGATCAGCATGTCGTCAGTGCGCCCGATGATCCTGTCCATTTTGACAAAGGTCCGCCCGCATGGACACTCTTCTCTTGTAAGGCTGGTGATGTCCTTGGTCCGGTAGCGCAAAAGAGGCATTGCACGGCGCCGGATGGAAGTGAAGACCAGTTCGCCTTTTTGGCCGTACGAGACGGGTTCCAGGGTCACGGGATCGATTATCTCGGCTATATAGTGGTCCTCGTTTATATGCAAGCCGCCGGGGGCCTCGCTGCATTCGAAAGACACTCCCGGACCGGCCATTTCGGTCAACCCGTAATTGTTCAGCGCCCGGATTCCCATCCGTTCTTCTATCTCTGTTCGCATGGCCAGCGACCATGGTTCGCCGCCGAAAAGCCCCACACGCATAGGCATGTCTTTGACGGACATGTTCATCTCTTCTGCTCGCTCGGCGATTGTCAGAGCATACGACGGGGTGCCGCAAAACGCAGTGGCGCCGAAGTCTTTCATGAGCATAACCTGCCTTTCGGTCATCCCGGAACTGGTAGGGACCACCGCGCAGCCAATGCGGGAAGCTTCCTGGTGAAACCCCAGTCCACCCGTAAACAGGCCATGTCCGAAAACGTTTTGAAATATGTCATCTTCTCGAACGCCCGCCGCCCAGATCACCCTTGCCATGCACTCGGTCCACTGTTCGAGGTCTTCGGCGGTATAAGGGCCGGTGATCGGCTTCCCCGTGGTACCGGAAGAACACGTACATGAGCCACTTCCGTTAATGGGACGGCACAAAGGCCAAAAGGGTAATTGTCTCTCAAATCATTTTTGACCGTGAAGGGAGCCTCGCAACGTCTTCAAGGCTGCGGATATCCTCCGGATTAATATTCAACTCATCGAAATTTTTTTCCGTAGAAGGGGGTCCTTTCGTATAACCAGCGAACCGTATCTATCAGATTTGAGAGTTGAAATTTGTGCAAGTCACTCAGGGACATACACTCAAATTGCTTGTTCCAGGGCATTGCTCCCCTCCTTTTTTTGGGGCAGGAAAAGCCGAGCACAAAATTCTTACGGCCTTGGAGATGACACAGAGAACAGAAACATCCGGTCGCGGATTGAGCAGTTGGATAGAGAGCGCAGCTTGGAATGCGATTTGGTTTCGAAGCGCCTGTAGAGCAGTAATTTCAGTTGCTGTTAAGAACTCTTTAACATTCTGTGTAGAATTTTGCCTGTAGCAGTCCTCGGCATCTCCTCTTCTTTTATGAAATCAACACTTTTAGGAAGCTTGTATCCGGCAACTTTGCCTCTGCAAAAATCGATAATTCTTCGCGCCTCGGCATCGTCAGCCTCGTATCCTTCATTCAATACGATTACCGCCTTGATCGCTTCCCCCCATTTTCTGTCAGGCACACCGATCACAGCGGCCTCCCTGACCGCCTCGCAGGCCCGCAGCACGTTTTCCACCTCGGAGGGGTAAACATTCTCACCCCCCGTGATGATCATATTGGCTTTCCTGTCAACCAGCGTGTAATATCCGTCCGAATCCCGCATCGCCATGTCGCCTGCCGAAAACCACTCCCCTTCGAAGGCCTCTCTCGTCTTCACCGGGTCTTTGAGGTATTCCTTGAAAATGCAGGGCCCGCGGTAATACAATTCCCCTACCTCACCTTCCTTGACTTCCTTCCTGTTCGCGTCCAGAAGCTTGATCCTATCTAATCCGAATGCTTCCCTGCCTATGGACCCAAGCTTTCTCAACTGGTCTTCGGGCCTTAACAGTGTTGCAAGCCCCCCCTCCGAACAGCCGTAAGCCTCCCAAAGTTCAGCGTTCGGGAAAAAATCCATGATTGCCAGCTTCAATTCCTTCGAGGCGGGAGCCGATGAGATCAGCAATTGCCGAACGGATGAAACGTCCACCTTGTTTTTAATCTCGCCGGGCAAGTCCAGAATCATCCGGTAATGGGTGGGAACAAGGGAATGAAGGTAATCCTGTATTTGTCCAGGCAATGCAGCAGGTCTTCGGGGTCGAAGCCGGCCCTGTCATAGATGAAAACCGGGGCCGCCATCATCGAATAGGGAAAGGAATAAAAAATTGAATTCACATGGCACATCGGCATAACGAGCATTGCCTTGTCCGTCGGACGTATGCCCATATTGATATTGCTCAACATGGAATGCGCCACATGACTCTCATGGGTTCGAACCACACCTTTGGGCCTCCCGGTAGTGCCCGAAGTATAGATGATGATCCAATTACTATCGCCCGGCGCAAGACGCCCCGGTTCATCAGGAGAAGACTTTGCCAGAAGCTCTTCATATCCTATAAAACCATCGGGAACGGGCCCATCCCCCAAATAGACATACCTGGAGACCGGCAGTTTCTCCCTGATGCCACGAACCAGATCCACAAAGGCAGACTCGACAATCATGCATTTGCATTCGGAGTGATTTACAATGTATTCGATCTCCGGGGCCGCCAATCGGAACATGATGGGCACTATCACCTGCCCGCCCTTGGCGCAACCGGCGTAAATATCCATCCATTCGCCCCGGTTGTGGGAAAGTACGGCAAATGTCTCCTCGCTTCCAACCCCCAGATCTCTCAAACCGTTTGCAAAACGGCATGATCTTTCATTCCACTGCGAGAAGGTGAACTCCTTATTCCCGTCCTGCCATCCAAGCCTGTCAGGATAATTGATGGCGTTAACTTTAAGAGTGTCACCAGCATGCACACATTTGCTTCGGTTCACGTTACCGCTCCTCTATTACCGGCGCAGATACTTGTCCTCGATTGCCCTTACCAGGTTTGCCATTGTTGAGTAATGCGGCGTCGGAATGCCTGTCTCGTTTCCGTAATCCACGACCTTTCCTCCCAGGAAGTCGATTTCCGTACGTGTCCTGTTTGCGATATCAACGCACATGGAATCTTTGTGAATGCCCACTTTTTCCAGATAGGCCATGGCATGAGCAAGATAATCGTCTCCCAGGTCGTATCCCTTTGCCTTCGCCACAGCGAGGGCTTCCCTGAAACAGGCGTCCGCTATCTCTCTTGTGGGAGCAAACTCAAGGGCATCTTTGATCGTTCTGTCAGTAACGGCGCATATCGACGCCATGGTGCATTTCATGATCATCTTTTTCCAGACATGAAACTTGATATCATCGACAAATTCAGTATCCAAACCGCTTGTTGTAAACAACCCGGCCAGCTTCACCCCGATTTCCCGGTTCCCGAGGTCAAGGGCGCCCAGGTGATTGGGGCGGTTGAAGAATGCCGCCGTCACTTCACCCGGCCTCTTTACGGAAACACCGAAATTAAGCGACATCCTGAATGCCGCGTCCGCGCCAAAGGCCTCCGCAATCACATCTTCAGCGCCCAGGCCGTTATGAGCGCTCACAATCTTGATTCCCGGTCTGAAAACCCCCTTCAGGGCATTGACCACCTCGGGCAAATGGAAAGTCTTGGTGGAAATAAATATTATATCGGGATCGCGCTCTTTCAGCTCGGAGATCTGTTGGAAAACGTTTCGGACTGGAACATGGTAATTCAGTTCTCCTGAAATTGTGATGCCGTTTTCCCGAATTTTGTCTCTTAGACCGGGGCGGGCTACAAGCATCGTCTCCGGGTCCCGGTTTAGCAGGGCCGCCGCCAGAACAGCGCCTGTCGCTCCAATGCCGATAACGGCTATTCTCAGATCACCCACGATTCACACCGCCTTTCGCTCCGCTAGCGGAGTATTCGTTCTGATCTTTGCGGTATCCAAGATCCAAAGAAATTGCCCTCGCTGTCTCCATTACCTGCTGGATCAACCCGGGCCTGTTTTCGGCGATTCTATCGGAAGGCCCCGCTGCAGAAATAGAGGCGATGACCCTTCCCTTAAAGTCGAATATAGGAGCAGCCACAGAACCGACTCCAATATCAAATTCGGAATCACTCTCGCTAAAGCCCCGTCTTCGAATGCCAGCCAACTCCTTCTTTAATTCATCTCGATCGGTGATTGTATTCTTGCCCAGTTTGATAAGCCCGGTTGCTTCGATCACGTAATCGATAAAAGATGGATCCTTATACGCAAGAACCGCTTTGCCGGGAGAACCGGCATACAATGGCAATATGCTGCCCTTGCCGACTGAAAGCTTCACCGGCCTTGGACTTTCCACCACATCGACATAGATAAGCCCCATACCGTCGAATACTGTCAATGCGGCGGTCTCAAGACAACTGTCGGTCAAAGATTTTAGATACGGATGAGAAATCTCGATAACGGATATTTTTTCGCAGGCGACAAGTCCCAGCCTGGCAACCGTAAGGCCAAGAGAGATCTTATTGCTGGATTCGTCTTTCGAAAGGATTTGCTTTTTGAGGAAGACTTGAAGGTACCTGTAAGTGGTGCTCAAGGGCATGCCGACCCGTTCAGCTATTTCCTGCGCGGATAGTTCCATATGCCCCAAATCGAACAGGCAAAGTATATCGATAACTTTTTCCAGTGTGTTAAAGGTCTTATTCACCACTGGGACTCCATGCGCGGAAGCGCAAGGCAAAAGTAAAAAGCAAGAAAAATAAAGGAGCGATGCTTCTCACTTTGTGAGAAGCATTTATCATTCACTGATAATTTATCGTGCCATTTTTTGAATGTCAACTGAAAAGATTATGGATTATAGGTTAGTTTGCGTGTTGGTTTTCAACCCATAACCCACCCTTCTTTTAAACGTGATTATGGCCTTATAAATTGGTATTATTTTAACCGCTAACTCCATAATCCATAACCCATAACCTCCAACCAGGATACCCAGGTGCTTGAAACAATACGCAGATTTCCAGCAGAGTGGGAGGAACAGGACGGCGTGCTCATGGCCTGGCCCCACGCTGCAACCGAATGGATCAATCTCGATGCAGTACAGCGCGTCACAATAGATATCGCCGCAGAAATCACCCGTTTCGAGCGTCTCGTGATGGTTGCCCCTGATATCGACGAAGCCAGGCAATCCATGGTCAACGCCGGCCTTGCTCTTGAGCGGTCCGGTTTTGCAGCATCCAAACCAATGACACCTGGGCGAGGGATTTTGGGCCTCTTTCCCTGATTGAGGGCGATAGACCGGTAATCCTCGATTTTGGCTTTAACGGCTGGGGACTCAAGTTCCCTTCCAACCTGGACAATCAGATAACCCGAAAGCTCGCCGTTTGCGGAGCCTTCGGCAAAACACCGCTGGATACAATCGGGTTCATCCTGGAAGGCGGAAGCATCGACAGCGACGGGCGTCGGACCATCCTCACGACAACCGCCTGCCTGCTCAGCCCGAATCGTAATCCTCACCTGTCTCGCAGCGGCATCGAGACCTTTATTTGTCAAGCTCTGGGCGCAAAACGGGTTTTGTGGATCGAGAGCGGCCACCTGGCAGGTGATGATACCGATGCGCATGTTGACACCCTTGCGCGGTTCTGTCCGGATGACACAATTGTCTACACCGCATGTGAAGATCCTGCCGACCAACATTATGGTCCGCTCGGAGCAATGGCCGAAGAACTCATGTCCTTCAAAACCCTGGACGGTCGGCCCTATCGGCTGCTGCCGCTCCCCCTGCCCGAACCCGTTTATGATGAAGAAGGACGGAGGCTTCCGGCCACTTATGCGAACTTTCTTATCATAAATGGGGCGGTGCTTGTTCCCGACTTATGGGACGCCAAATTGACCGCCGGGCGATCGATGTTATAAGACAGGCCTTTCCAGGGCGCAGCATAACCGGCATTGCCTGTCTTCCTCTTCTCACCGGCAATGGGTCGCTCCATTGCATAACCATGCAGTTACCCAGGGGGTCCTCGAATGAAAAAACTCACTGTGGGGCTCGTCCAGCAGAGTTGCACCGCGGACCGCGACGCCAATATGGAAAAGAGCGCCGCAGGCATTCGGAAAGCTGTCTACAGCGGGGCCGAGCTGGTCGTGCTTCAGGAGTTGCACCTTGGGCCTTATTTTTGCCAGACCGAGGACCCCGATTATTTCGATCTGGCTGAGCCCATTCCTGGTCCTGCCAGTGAGGCGTTCGGCTCTCTGGCCAGGGAGTTGAGCGTGGTGATAGTGACTTCCCTCTTCGAGCGCCGGGCAGCCGGTTTGTACCACAATACCGCCGTAGTCTTTGACAAGGACGGCTCAATAGCGGGCAAGTACCGCAAGATGCACATTCCCGATGATCCTGGCTATTACGAAAAATACTATTTTACGCCGGGTGACCTGGGGTTCAATCCTGTTGAAACCTCGGCAGGCAGTCTGGGAGTGTTGATCTGCTGGGACCAGTGGTACCCCGAAGCCGCACGGCTGATGGCCCTTTCCGGGGCAGAACTGCTGATATATCCTACGGCCATCGGCTGGGACACGAGCGAGTCGAAGATGGAGCAAAGTCTGATGCTGGACGCATGGACAACTATCCAGAGGTCCCACGCGATAGCCAACGGACTGCCGGTGATCTGCGCAAACCGAGTCGGCTTTGAACCCGCTTCCGAAAATTCAGGCCGCGGCCTCAACTTCTGGGGAAACAGTTTCATTGCCGGACCACAGGGCGAATTCATAGCCAGGGCCGGCCAGGACAGCGACGCAGTACTTACGGCACAAATCGATATCTCAAGAACCCAGGTAGTCAGGCGCAACTGGCCCTTCCTCAGAGACCGCAGAATTGATGCCTACCAGGACCTGCTGCTCCTCTACCGGGATTAGGCCTGACCCACGAGATATTTTCCGGCGAGATCGACAACTCATGCAATCCGGACATTTGTTCGAGGGGCCACTTTCAAATAACTTGGCATCCAATCCGAAAAAAGCAATGGGGTCTCAGAGGAAGGCTCTAAGACCCCATCGCTTTATCCAACAAGGATATTTCCTACCTAGAACGCTGCTTGAGCATCCTATCCATCCGTACTACCTGAGCTGACTCTCGTATGGTGTTCGGAAATTCCTGTCCCCTGTCCAGAACTTTGATGTCGTGTTTCTGAATTTTGAAATAGCCCTTTATTGTCTCTACCGCCAAGTCAGTATCAAAAGGCTTGCACGAAAACATATCGATGCTCATATACAGTTTATCCGGAAATGTATGAATGCTTATATGGCTTTCGGCAATCAGCACAAAACCGGACACTCCCCAGTCTTCAGGAACCGCACCCGAATACCGGAAAACATAAGGCGGCATGATTTTGGTCATATCCATTTGAGAAGGGTAGTTTTCGAGGAAATCGTAGATCAGACTGATGTCTTGCAGCGCCGCACTGTCACAGCCGTAGCCATCCATGATCAAATGGACCCCAAAACCGAACTCAGGCTTGCCCATGGCAGTCACCTCCCGTAGTGAGGACTCGGAGTCCCCTGTACAAATATTAAAATGATATTTGCCGCCCGCTGCGGAGATGCTACCGTGAGCACTTCTAAGAACTCGAATGGGGTTTCGCGTTCTCAGCCATCTGATGATGGACTCGGCTCTGCCGATTACAGGGCGGACTTAATGCCACAACATAAGTGGTCCAGCGCTTGGGTTAACCTCAAAAAATATCTCCCCTTCCATCTGCTCTTGATACATAAAAACAGACCTTGGGGGGAGATTCCATTTAAAACCCAGCAATTTTCGCCGCTTACCGCTAAACTCCGTTTTGAGTCCCTCGCGGTCAGCCCTATATAAAGTACCCTCTATAGGGTGTCAAGATTAATTTTAATCATTAATTTCCGGGCAGATTAATTTTAGCACAATATCGGCCTCTGCTTCGCTCGTGGTTGGCGAGTTACGGGTTGCGAGTCACGAGTCAAAAAACGAACCGGAATAATCAATTATTTTCTTCGCGTCCAGGTATGAGAAACTTTTAAAAGTTTAAACCGAACCGTCATCGACAAGAATACCGTTCTTACCCGGGGCTTTTTTAGCGGTGTACAGGGCTGAGTCGGCACGCTGTATCATATCCTGGATGTCCTGATCGATTGACCCGGACTTTTCGATGAATTTCGCAATTCCGATTGAAATGCTGGTCGGTTCCAATTTCAGACTGTCAAACTTGCCGGATATGCGCTCGGCGACGCTCAGGGCCTGGGCTGCCGGCAGGTGCGGAACCAGCATGACGAATTCGTCTCCGCCATAGCGGTAGACACTGTCAATGTTTTCACGTATCGAGTTCTCCAAAATATTCGCCATTTCGATAAGAAGGGCGTCACCTGCCTGATGGCCATACAGATCGTTGTATTTTTTAAAATTGTCCACAT
>CAVRZU010000172.1:0-11533 GCA_963725365.1 uncultured delta proteobacterium
CGCAAAGTTTATCTTCCGGCAATAAAGGTTTGAAACCATTTAGAGCAAAGTGAATTCCCGTCCCGAACCTCTCCAGCTCCTTCACTATTTTTACCGCATCATCGAAAGCCTCTCCGTTGGCGATCAAGGAGGCGCTTCGAAGCATTCCAAAATGAGCGCATTCGGAAACCGCACGGTTAATCCCTTTGGTCATTCCAAAATCGTCTGCATTGATGATCAACTGTTTTTTCTGCATGCCTGCCTCGATACATCCGTCAGTTAAGTACTCACCAGGAAGAATTGTGGCTACCAGAGATAAAAGCCGATGTCAATTCTTTCGGGGATTGAATTCGTCCCCCCCAATGCGTAGATTCCCCCCGGGAACTTACTCTCCATCACACGAAACACCAGGGGAACAATTAAATTCTTTAAATTAGAGAACAAGTACTGTATAAAAATCTCCGATGAACGACTCATATCGAGATTCATTCCTGGCCGCAGGGGTTACCCATTGACAAAAAAACCGATTGCCCGTAGCTGTTGCTTAATTGTGCTCCTGAGTTTTTTTTTAATCACGTTGAACTTTGGGGATTCGCAGGCCTCCGGCCCCAGAGATTTCAGCCTCGATCAACTGATCGAAATGGCCCTGCAGACCAGCCCTGAGTTAAAAATGGCCGAACAGGACATCCTGGCGGCAAAGAGCGAATATAAAGAGGCCAAGGGCGGCCTGCTGCCACAGCTTGATGTTTTAGGAATAGCCGGTCCTGTAGAAAGAGCCCAATTTCCTACTGTTATAGTTTCAGGTCCCGACGCGGGAACGATCGTCGCGCATGATCAACCCTGGAATATCGGGATTTTTGGAAGCCTCGATTTTGTTTTAACACAACCCCTCTACACGTTTGGGAAGATATGCGACCGCAAGGATGCCGCAGCATTGGGAGTCGAGGCTCGGACCTTCGCCAGGGAGCAGAAGCGAAACCAGGTAATTCTGAACGTAAAAGAGATCTACTATGGGTATCTTATAGCGCTGCAGGGCAAGAACGCCGCAAGGGATGCCGACGAATATATAAATGATGCGGGAAAGCGCATCAAACGGCTCCTTGAGCTGAAGGCAAAAAATGTCGATCCCAGCGATCTGTACAGGATGGACGCTTTTGCCGCCGAGGTGAAGGCTTTCGCAGCCAAAGCAGAGTCAGGATCTCGGACGGCCTACGCTGCTTTAAAGAAAACGACAGGATTGCCTGATAACGAAGAGCTCAACATCAAAGAGACCGAACTGTCTAAAAACGTGGTAAATCTTGAACCTGAAGAGGAATATATCCAACAGGCACTCGCAAACAGACCCGAACTGCTGGAAGTGAAAAAAGGAACCGAAGCCAAAGGCAAACTGGCTGATGCAGCCAAAGCCGATTTGTATCCCTCCTTTTTTGCCTTAGCCACCGGATCGGCTGCCGGCGCGCCGGGCCGTGAGAAATTCGACAGCACGTACATAGTCGATGAATTCAATCACACCTATGCTGGAGTGGTTGCCGGGGCTTCATGGCATATGGATTTCGGTATAGGGAAGGGAAAGCTCGACAAGGCCAGGGCCGAGTATCAGAAGATGCGAGATACGCAGGAATTCGCCCAAAGAAACATCCCCGTTGAAGTGGTGAAATATTACGATGATGCCGTTGAAGCCCAGAAATCATTCACAGCTTATGAGCAGGCGGCAATTGGTTCGCGACGTTGGATTGTAACGGCTTTTTCCAATTTCGATCTTGGGATAGGCACAGCCCGGGACATGTTTGACGCCATAGACCGTTACGGAAAAAATCAGGGTGACTATCTCCAGTCGTTATACAGCTACCACGTTTCGCTCGCGCGACTGGACTACGCAATTGGTAAAAAAAGTGATATGCCTTGAAAAACCTCTCAGCGAGGTGCATACTTGAACACTTTTAAAATCGTTATAGATCCACAGTCAGGATATGCATGAATCTGGTTACGAAATTTTTGAAAAACCTCGTGGCCTGGGTTCTTCCCAGGCCACGCTTTATTCTAGCTGTTGCATTCCTGAGCGTAATCGGCTCGCTCTGGCTGGCGGCTGTCCGGCTCGAGGTGAAGACGGATCAACTCGAGCTCATTTCCGACAGACATCCCCTGATAGCCAAGACCAGGATGTTGGACGAATTCAATTTTCATGGGAAAACCACCTTTGCGCTGGTTGTTCGAGGCCCCACTCAGGACCGGGCTATCGAGTTCATGAACGCCATGGTTTCAAAAATCCACGCCGACCCCAAACATTTTCAGGACGTTTTCTACAGAATCGATCCGAACGAGTTCAAGAAATGGCTGCTTTATTATCTGAATGAAACTGACCTGACCGGCATCAGGAGCACCCTCGAACAAAATTCAACTCTCGTCCACAGTATGGCCGAAAACCCCGACCTGCTGAATTTTTTCAGGCTGGTAAATCAGGACATGTCGTCCCGCATGGTCGGCGAGTTTTTTACGGGTTTTCTCGAAGATGAACAGACCCCGCAAGAACACGGCAAGAATACAAACCCGTTGGACCTCGAATTTCTCATAAAGGAACTCGATGGGTTTTCAGGATACCTTTCCGCAAATCAACAGTATGTGTCCCCCTGGGCTTCATTTTTCAAAAGCGGGTCCTGGGACCTCCAAAAAGAGGGCTACCTTTGGGAAGGCAAGAAGAAATTACTTATGGCCGCCGTTATGCCCAGCAAGGTTACCGGGCAGGTGAGCAAAACCCAGGGATCACTTACCCAGCTGCGAAATTATATTCATGAACTCAAACTATCCGGTTTCAGTGACTGTGAAGCCGGAGTCACCGGGCAGGAAGCTCTCAATAACGACGAAATGCAAACCGCAATGGTGGATATGACCAAGGCGACATGGCTGTCAATGCTGGGAGTCATGGTGGTAATGGTCTTGTTTCTTCGGGGTTTCGCCACCCATTGATAATTGCTTTGTCACTTCTGTGGGTCTGTGCTGGACATTTGGCTGGACGGCGCTTTTCATTGGTCATTTAAATATCCTTTCCATCGTCTTTGCGCCGATGCTCTGCGGTCTCGGGGTCGATTACGGGATACATTGGTTTGCCAGGTTTGAGGAGGAAAGGAGTCTCTCGTGACGGGTCCCGCTCATCCATTATCAAAAGGGTCATGGATAAGTCAGGCCCGGGGATCATGCTGGCCGGCATGAGCACCGCATTTTCTTTCCTTCCCTTTATTCTTACCGGATTTCGCGGACTTATGGAACTCGGCATGATAACCGGTATGGGAATTCTTTTTACCATTTTGGCCGACTTCACCGTACTGCCCGCACTGAGTCATCTATCTGGCCGCCGAAAAGCCTTCCGCCAGGCAACTGCCGTTCGCGGGAAAAAAAGATATCTTTTGCGCCTCGGTCCGAAGGGCATCCGGACCATCCTCGCCGCAGCTCTTATCTTCAGCATAGTGTGTTCCATCAGCGCTTCTCGAGTGCAGTTCGATTTAAATCCCATGCGTCTCCAGGCCAAGGGCGCCGAATCTGTTTATTGGGAAAAAGTCCTGACCGAGAACTCCGACCGTTCAATTCTTTCGGCGGCAGTTCTCACCCACTCACCTGAAGAAGCAATAACGGAGTCCAAAAAATTCAAAGCATTATCGACTGTCACGGATGTGGATAACGTCTTCTCACTGCTTCCTGAAAACCAGGAGAGAAAATTACCGATATTAAGGTCAATTGCGCTCCTGATTCCGGAACTGAAACCGCCCGCAGCGATTTTGACGGCGGATGGCGGCGGCAGCAAGCCTGCTCCGGAAGTGCAGGCTTCTTACAAGGCAGACTTGATAGAGGTACTCCAGAGGATAAGGTTCAAGATGCAGGATGAACAGGCGGAGAAGTGGGGGGCATCCAGGCCGCTTGTGGAACAAATGACAAAGGTTAAGGGATCGATAGACAGGATCATCCAGGCACTCGAGAATCTACCAGCGAATTCAACGAA
The DNA here is from genome assembly GCA_963725365.1 of uncultured delta proteobacterium. Taxonomy (GTDB): domain Bacteria; phylum Desulfobacterota; class Syntrophobacteria; order Syntrophobacterales; family Syntrophobacteraceae; genus SbD1. Next base: position 3,971 of record CAVRZU010000172.1, read on the forward strand.
GCTGGCCGAATACCGCAGGCATTTTATGCAAGACATAGCGGAGCAGTGGACCTTTATCAAAGAGAGTTCCTCCGCTTCTCCAATGACTATAGCGGATATACCGCCGCAACTGAGAGATCAGTTTTATCAGGATGGCAAATACCTTATCAGGATTTATCCAAAGGAATCGGTCTGGAACGAGGGTGCCTTGGCGCGGTTTGTCAAAGACATCCAATGGGTAAATCCTGACGTGTTAGGCGATCCCGTCAATCTCTATGTATTTGCCTCGGCATTCAAGAAGGCATCGATCAATGCTTCGATTTATGCATTGATCGCCATCTCGCTGCTTCTTGGATTTACATTCCGAAGTTTGCGACTCATGCTAATATCCATTATTCCCCTGGTGGTAGGATCCATCTGGACAATTGGCATAATGGGATTCGCGGTTTTTGATTTTAATCTTGCGAACAGCATATTCATGCCTCTGGTGGTCGGGGCGGGTGTGGAATACGGGGTGATCATTCTCCTCAGATGGAAGGAGGGCCACGAAGCACCCGGACGTCTTCCTTTCAGTACGGGCAAGGGGGTGATTCTTGCCGCTTTGACCACCACTATTGGTTTCGGCACCTTGATGATATCAAACCACAGGGGGATTTTCAGCCTGGGTTTTGTAGCGTGGGTAGGAAGCATCTGTGTTCTCATGGCTGCGCTGCTCATCTTGCCCGCAATTCTTTCTTTTGTGAAAGATCCAGTCCCGGCTGTTGATAAGGAGGCTTTAAATGTCACGCTTTAGGGTATTCTTTTTCCTCTTCGCATGCCTGTCGATCGTATTCGCGACCGCGAAACCGCTCAGAGCTCAATCCGATGCCACCGCGGAAGTGCGTTCCGTGCTCGACAAGGCGATGGACATTCAGACAAAGCCCGAACTTCAGGGGCCTGAACATCGCAAGGAACGGGCAGCACAGATTCGGAAACTTATTTCCGACAATTTTCTTTCCGAAGAGATGGCAAAGGAATCGTTGGCAGGTTATTGGGAGAAGCTCTCAGCCGGGCAGCGCCAGCGATATCAGTCTCTTTTCACGGAGATTTTCACCGATTCATATTCCGTACGCGTTTTGGACTTTCTGAAAAGGGAAACAATCGAATACCCGGGGGAATCTCCCGAAGGTAAATACGTAAAGGTTCGCACAATAATAATGCGAACCAATGAGCACATCCCGGTCGATTATATACTGGAGAACAAAGGCCGGAAGTGGATGATCCGGGATGTCATAATCGATAGCGTAAGTACTGTCGAAACGTACCATAACGGTTTCGGCTCATTCTTAAGAAATCATCCTTTCGATGCCCTCATTGAAAGGATGGCAATTCAGAAAAAAGCCGGAGAAGAACTCTGATGCACCAGAGTAATTGAAAAGAACCTAATAATGATAATGCCCGCTTTTCGGCAGCGGGTCTAAGTCCTTGCCCGACAATAATTTCTGAGGTATCTTGAAAAAAGAAAAAGTGCAAAAATCTGGCTTTGTAGTAAAAAGTGGGCAGTTGAAGAAAGGACGGGGATTATGGGGGCCAATTTAACAATACGTGAAGATTTAGCCAAGAGGCTGGAGTTCTTGGCGAAAACTACCCACCAGTCTGAGTCTTCTCTTGCATCCCAAGCCATCGAGGATTTTTTGACTGTTCAGGAATGGCATATAAAGGCGATAAAGGAAGGCATTGCTGCGGCAGATACGGGGGATGTTGTAAGTCATGAAGATGCGCTTGCCGAACTAAAAAGATGGGGCAAGGATGCGTCTTGAGTGGGCGCGGCCTGCGCTCTCTGACATTAAAGATGCAGGAGATTTCATCTCATCCGACAACCCTCGTGCAGCGGAGCGGATGGCTGAAAGAATGGGGATGCGAGATATAGGGAAGTCGATGAACACTGATTATCTTATTTTGGATAGGTGGGCTTTCTCTAAGATATTTTTCAAGGCATCAACGAAACTCAAATCCGTTTTTAGAAGCATATCTGACTTTGTGATTGATTTAAGAGGAATTGGATAATGAGGATCTCATATATTTTGTTAGTTTTTTGACTGCAACTTGGATTTTTACCGATGCTCCTCTAAACAACCGTTCTCGCTGGTGAGCGCCCAATTGAATTTTGCGCCCGCGATGATCATACCTAGCGTGCATTTCCAAAGACGGCTTTCTTGTCGGGTTTTTTCCATCTATTGTGCATCCACAAGTACTGTTCGGGAAATTTCCGGATTATTTCCTCCATTTTCAGATTTATTTCCGTGGTGATCCGAATGATCTCAAAGTGATCGTCTGCATCGAGATCCGGCCAGATAGGGTCTGAGACGAATCCTTCGAAATAATAAGGATCTTTTGTGCGGCAAGCCGCTACGACTATTACCGGGCGCCTGTGCCTGACAGCTAGCAGCGCCGGGACCGGAGTAACCGTGGCGATTGTTCCGAAAAACTTTACCCTGAGTCCCTTGCTGTTGCTCTGGTCAGGCAGCATCGCAACGGATTTACCCTTTCGCAACATACGTTCCAGTGAAAACATGGCGTTCATTTTGGGAATCATGAGATGACCGCTTCCGATACGGCCGGAGAGAATAGCTCGTTCCAGATAAGGATTGTCGAGCGGACGGATGACTATGGCAAGCGGAATGCCGATCAGAGAGCTTACATAGGGCAAAAGTTCCCAGTTGCCGAGATGCGGGGTGACGAAGATGCATCCTCCAGCCTGATCGTGAATCGCTTTTGCTTTTTGAAGAAGACGTTCGAGATGATCGCTCTTGTAGCGAGGGTCGGGAACGATCCCGTCACCCTCCAGCCGAAAGGGGGATTTGATCATTTCAACGGCGGTCAGGAAGAAAGCTTTGCAACTCAGTCGTGCAAGCTTTCTTATCTCTTTTTGACTCAATTTGTCGCCAAAGGCCATCTCGATATTTTGCAGCGCTATTTTACGCCTTCTCGGTATGCCAAGATAGAGCAGGTAACCCAGGATTCCGGAGATAACTCTCAGCACCCTGATCGGGATTGCTCTTGCGAAGGCGACAGTGACATAGAAAAGCAGGTATTCGACAATCTGGACAGTCTTGCTTTTGCCTTTTTTCCTCATGTTCAACGCGCCCGGCCTTCGACCAGAACGCTCGAGCACTGGCCGATAATTCCATAGCTAACCGATACAAAGCTTCTTCCTGCGGCCACCCGGGTTGAGGCTGAAATTTTCATCTCCTCGAAAGCTGCTTCGGTTTCCGAGAAGTTGAGAGTCCCGGGGACTACGCCTTCATTAACTGCTTCAATGCCTAGGATAACTTCACAGATGTCGCTTGCTGCGCCCATGTGTCCGGTATAAGCCTTGAGGGCGCAAACAGGGACGCCGTTTCGGGGATCGCCCATGATCTTAGACATGGAGTTGAGCTCAGACCGGTCCCCCTTGCGCGTTCCACTCCCGTGAGGGCATATAAAAGCAAGTTCCTTCGCGTCGACCGCCCCCTCTTCCAGAGCAGCCATGATAGAGTTTTTCGAAATTTGCTCCGGAACGCTCAAACCTTTCCTCTGTGGAAACTCAATACAGTTGCCATACCCTTTTATCTCGGCCAGAATTCGGGCGCCGCGAGACTTAGCCATTTCGTAGTCCTCAAGCAGCATGGCGGCGCCTCCCTCTCCCGGAATGAATCCGTCCCGCGCCCGGTCGAGCGGCTTGAACGAAGCCGGACCGTTACCGCACCTGGACAGGATTCCCAGCCCCTCCATTTCATACATTGGGATTTCGCTGATCCAGCATCCACACCCGACGGCGAGCGCAATGTCAGCCTCTCGAGTGCTAATCTTGCGGGCGGCGAGTTCGAGGGCCTGGGCGCCGCAGGGTGAGAGGCTCGCAAGGCTCGTATTCGGACCCATAAGCCCGAAGGCCGCCGAGAGAAAGCTGAAAAGATTGTTGCTGATCGATTCGAGCAGGAAAAATGGATTGACCTTATTCATAACGGATTTGTTGAAGGCATGATAATCCATACCTTTTCCGGCCTGTTTTGCCGCATCTTGCAGGGCCGGGTGCATGAGCTCGCAACCGACCTTTGTAAGATCCCCTGAAGCCAAAAACAGAGACCTGCGCTCCCCAGGGACGTTGGAAAGGTCGATATTGGAACTCTTCATTGCTTGAGCTGCGGCTTCATAGCCGAGTACCGAGCCCCGATTCAGAAATCTCACCTGACCGGCCAGGCGTGACGGAATATCATTCGGACGCTCCAGGCCCTGGACTTGTCCGAAGAACCTGAGGTATTCAGGCCGACCTGCACTCTCGTGGCGCTCAACTCCGGTTTTGCCGGCCAGGACTCCCCTCCAGTTAGCCTCTACTCCATTTCCCAGAGGCGTCACCAGGCCCGTTCCCGTGACGGCAACCCGCCTTCCTGAGGACATTTGCAAACCCTTTTTCAGAAGTGTAACTTCCCTAACCCGGACAAGCCGGAACCAAAGACAAAGGCCTCACCGATTGACAACCCGGCCGCAATCCGACGATTTGATCGGGGGGCCACGGTCGATTTTGAGAGACGCAGAGCACGCAGAGGAAAGAAATCGTTTTCTCTTGCGATCTCGGCCATCTCTGCGGCCAGTTCCATAAAATTCCGCCGCAAAGTGACCAAGTGCGCAGGGACTTCATTCCTTTTGTCTATGTCCCTGCTATCTGTTTAATTTTTCTCCGCGTCTCTGCGGTGGAGTTTAAAGACCCGCAGAGAAGGCTGAGAGCGCGCGGAGAGGATTTTTCTGCCAGAAAAAGCAGGACTTTTGTGTTTAAGCGCCTAAAGTCGTAGATTTGTTCGAGCAAGTATTTGAAAGAACTTTTTCTGCTCTTCGACTTCTTCGATTGTTTCCAGGCCAATCAGGTTTCCCTGAAACTCGGCCTTGATCTTGCGCTTTCCATTAACCTTGGCTGCCCCGCTGTAAATTTTCAGATCATCAGAAGGCGCGGGGGCAACGCTTACACTGAGTTCAACCTGATCGCCAGGGAAAACGAAACCGTAGAAACTGCATTTCAATACCCTGGAAACCAGAAACCATTTCCGGAAATCGGAAGAGGCCGCCTCAAGCCAGCCGCTGAGCTGAACGAGGGCTTCAAGGAGCATAATGCCGGGCATGATCGGATTTTTTGGAAAGTGGAATTCCAGAAAATCCTCGCTCATGGCAACATTTTTCACCCCGGTTATTTTATTTACGGCATCAAGGGTCAATATCCGGTCAACCAGCAGGTATCTCATGGGACGACTCCTTCCTTGAATCTTTGTCCGGTGTTCCTGCCGTAAGTATTACCGATGCGACGGCAAAATCTCCCGAGTGGGAAATAGATACCGCGCATTCGCAGACTTTTTTCCGGCGTCCGATTTTTTCAGTCCATCCACTGAGATGGAGAGCCGGCCTGCCGGACTTCTCCGACACGATTTCAATTTCGTGCAGGGCGCCGTCTATCCCACCCGCGGCCAATCCGGTTCCAAGGGCCTTAAGGCATGCTTCCTTGGCCGCGAATCGGCCCGCCAGGTGGATGTAGGGGTTTGGCCTTGAAAAACAATATTCCCGTTCAGTATCTGTGAAAATCTCTAAGGCAAATTCAGGGCGCGCCAGCAAAATCTTCCTGATTTTGGAAATGGGAACAATGTCAATCCCATGAAGGATTCGTGTCATGAGACGCTCAAACCTCCATCTACCGGAAATGCCTGTCCGGTAATATAATCCGAAAGTTCCGATGCAAGAAAGAGCACAAGGTTGGCCACTTCCTGCGGGCTGCCGAATCTTCGAGCGGGTATGCGGTCCAACAGCACCTCTCCGGCCCGCCGCATCGCACGGGTGGTCATTTCCGTCTGAATAAAACCGGGCAGGACCGCATTTACCTGAATTCCTTTGGGCGCCAACTCGATTGCGCAAGCGCGAGTAAAAGAAATCAAACCACCCTTTGCCGAAGCGTAGTTCGTCTGGCCCCGGCCCCCGCGGATTCCCGAAACGGAGGCGATATTTATCATTTTTCCGCAGTGTCTGGAAACCATCAGTTCAGCGGCCATACGCGTGGTCAGGAATGCTCCCCTGAGATTTACATCGTGGACCTTTTCCCAGTCGGCGACATTCATAGCCAGCAGGAGCGAGTCTCGAATCACCCCGGCGTTGTTTACCAGGATATCGAGACGGCCTGAATAGCTTCTGATAAATTGGAAAAGGGTGTCCACCTGATCGGGTTGGCTAACATCGGCCTGAAAAATCTCCGCCTCAAGCCCTTGTGAGCGCAGTTCGTCGCGGAGCTTTTCGGCCCTTTCCCTGATTTATTGAAGTTTATGACAACCTTCGCACCGCAGGCCCCCAACGTTCGACTTATGGCTTCGCCGATGCCACGCGCTCCCCCGGTAACAAGGGCAGTTTTTCCGTTTAACTTAATTTCACTTTGCACCGGAATATTTCCTTATCACAATCGTGGCATTCTGACCGCCAAAGCCGAAAGAGTTCGACAGGGCAGCACGAACGACTTTTTGCCGCATAACATTTGGAACGTAGTCCAGATCGCATTTCGGGTCCGGATTGGAAAGGTTTATTGTCGGATGAATTTGATCCCTTGCTACCGAGAGCGCGGTAAACACAAATTCAGGGCCCCCCGAGCCGGCCAACAGGTGACCTATCAGCGATTTGGTTGAACTTATCGCCAGTTTATCGGCGCCTTCTCCAAAGACTTTTTTATAGCAATCGTCTCGGCCAGGTCGTTAAGCTTTGTCGATGTTCCGTGAGCATTGATATAGTCGATCTGGCCGGGCTCGATGTTCGAATCCTCCAATGCCCGCGACATTGAAGCCTGCGCCCCCTCCCCTTCCGGGTTGGGAGCGGTAAGCCTCCAGGCATCCATAGTAGAGGCGTATCCGGCAACTTCGGCATAAATCCTTGCTCCTCGATCCAACGCGTGAGACTCATCCTCCAACACAGCCATACCGGCCCCTTCGCCCATTACCAGACCGGACCTTTTCCGGTCGAAGGGACGGCACAGGCACTCAGGCTCGAATTTCGCCAGGGCGGCGGAGCCAAGCAGCACAAAGAATACCAGTCCCACCGGGTTTATCATCGAATCGGCGCCTCCGGCAACAATCAGGTCCGCATCACCTCTTTTGATTGTCCTGAAAGCAGCGCCCAGGGCCTGGTAGCTGATGCGCACGCGGTGGTGACCGTAGTATTGATTCCGTTGAGTCCGAATTTTTCGGAAATAAGGCTCGCAGCAGAGCTCGCATTGTTGCGCATTATGGATTCACGGTTAATCCGGCCCAATTCGGCCGCAAACCTCGATAGATCGAATTTTCTCTCCGCGTTCATCCAATTATAAATGTCTTCGAGTCGATTTATCCCAAGTCCGGAACCGATCGAAACGCCAAATCCAAAGTGCTCTTCGCCGTTGAGCTCCAATCCCGCATCGGTCAACGCCCTTTTCGAGGCCCAAAGAGCAAAAAGGGTCGGCGTTCCCCTTCCGCTTCGGCCTCGCAAGGGAACTCGCGGCAAATCTGCAACCAATCCAGTGTCGAAACCTGTCCGGCCGCCTGCACTGGAGATTTTTCGGCGCCGGGGAGC
>CAVRZU010000173.1:0-35621 GCA_963725365.1 uncultured delta proteobacterium
GATATTCAAAGATCCCATTCTGGACCGGCTCATTGAGACCGCCTACCGGGAAAACCTGAATCTGCAGGTTGCCGGGTTGCGGGTCCTGGAGGCCCGGCCCAATTGGGCGCCGCAGTCGGCCAGTTGTATCCCCAAACGCAGCAGGCTACCGGTTCGGTGGAAAACGTGCGGGAAAGCCAACGAGTGCCTGCGTCCGTCAACTACAGTGCGGCGGCGCTGGGGGTGACCGCCACCTGGGAAATCGACTTTTGGGGCAAATTCCGCCGGGCCGTCGAGTCGGCGGACGCAAGCCTGATGGCCAGCGTGGCCAATTACGACAGCGTCCTGGTGAGCCTTACCGGCAGCGCGGCAAATCTTTACGTCACTATCCGCACCCTGGAGCGCCGGCTTATCATCGCCCGCAGCAATGTCGAGACCCAGCAGAAAAGCCTGCAGATCGCCAGGTACCGCTTCGAGGGCGGCACTACCTCCAAGCGGGACGTAGAACAGGCTCGGACTCTTCTGGCCAGCACCGAGGCGACGGTGCCGGTCCTGCAAATCCAGTTGAGGCAGGCCAAGGATGCCTTGAGCGTACTATTGGGGATGCCGCCGAGTCTTCTCGCCGAGCAACTGCAGGGCAGGGAGGCGGAGATTCCGGCCCCGCCTGCCGAAGTGGTCGTGGGTATCCCGGTGGACCTGCTGCGCCGGAGGCCCGATATCCGGGCGGCGGAGTACAACGCCATGGCCCAATGCGCCCAAATCGGCGTCGTCCAAGGCCCAGCTCTACCCTGCGCTCTCCCTGCTCGGAGCCTTTAGTTTCCAGTCCAGCACCATCAATAACTTCAGTCCGGGAGATATCTTCCTGTGGAGCAGCCGCGCCGGCAGCATCGGTCCGTCGGTGGCCTGGAATATCTTTAACTACGGGCAGCTTACCAACCTTGTGCGCGTCCAGGACGCCCGCTTCCAGGAACTGCTGGTCACCTACCTGAATACCGTCCTGAGCGCCCAACAGGACGTAGAGGATAACCTGACGGGCTTCCTGCACTCAGAGGAGGAGGCCGGATCGCTGGAGAAAGCGCCGAGGCCGCTCGAAGTTCCCTGGACCTGGCAGTGATCCAGTACCGCGAAGGCATCACAGACTTCACCACCGTCCTGACCGCCCAACAGTCACTCCTGAGTGCTGAGGACAGCCTGGCCAGCGCCCTGGGCAATATTTCCACCTTTCTGGTCGGAGTATATCGCGCCCTGGGAGGAGGATGGGAAGTCCGGGAAGGCCAGGATTTTGTCCCGGCTGAAATCAGAGAGATAATGGAGAAACGCACCAATTGGGGAGGGTTGCTGACTCCAAAAAGCGGGCCGCCGCCCACGCCGGAGCAGCAGGAACAGAAGCCCCTGATCCGGGCTCCCGAGTGGTAAAGATTTTGCTGAGTCCCTGCTTTTTCAATGTCGCTTTGGGGGAGATCGTGAAAATGACAGCATCTGAATCGGAGCCGTCAATCGGCAGAAAATTCAAATTGATTGCATGGGTCCCTATCTGTGGATTTTTGGTTATTCCCGGATGTGGCGAAAGAAACGTCTATGCGCCCCCGCCCCCGCCCAAGGTCACGGTGAGCCAACCCGTGCTGCGGCCGGTGGTGGACCACCTGGAATTCACCGGCAATACTCAGGCCATTAATACGGTGGAACTCCGGGCACGGGTGCAGGGGTATCTGGAAAAGGTCTATTTTAAAGACGGCGACATGGTAAAAAAGGGACAGCGCCTGTTCCTGATTCAGCAAGACACCTACCAGGCCCAATTGAAGCAGGCCGAAGCCCAAATGCTCCAACAAAAGGCCAACCTGGAGCATGCTACTCTTGAGACCGCCCGCTATACGAAACTGGTGCAAAAGCAGGCCGCCTCCCAGACGGACCTGGACAACTGGCGGTTTCAACGGGACGCTTTCCAGGCCGCGGTCCTGGCTGCGGAGGCCAACCGGGACCTTGCCAAGCTGAACCTGGACTATACGATGGTCAACGCCCCCTTCGACGGGCGGATTGGACGGCGCCTGGTGGACCCCGGCAACCTCGTGGGCGCCGGAGAATTCACCTCCCTGGCCCAGGTCAATCAGATCGACCCGCTTTATGTCTACTTCACTATCAGTGAACGGGACCTGCTGCGGGTCGTGGGCGAGACCGGCATCTCGGCGGCCGAAGCCGAAAAGATAAAGATACCGCTTGTCTTTAGGTCTCGCCAATGAAACCGGTTACCCTCATCAGGGACACCTGGATTTTGCCGCCATCAGCCTCTCCCCAACCACCGGCACCCTGGAGCTGCGCGGCATCTTTCCCAACCCGGACGGCAAGATCCTGCCCGGATTGTTCGCCCGGGTGCGGGCCCCTATAGTGGGTTCAGAAAAACCCTCCCTGGTGATCCCGGAAGTAGCGATCGGCTACGACCAACTGGGCCCCTATGTCCTGGTGGTGGGAAGCGACAAAATAGTTGAGCGCCGTTCCGTCAAACCGGGCGCCCGGCTCGACACCCTCCAGGTGGTGCGGGAGGGCCTGACCGGGGAGGATTGGGTCATTGTGAACGGGCAGATGCAGGCTGTTCCCGGCCGTACGGTGACCCCCGTCCGTGAGCCGCAGGCCCCCGAGCCGGAAAAGACCGGGGCTATGCCTCGCGCCAACCACGCCGGGAAAGGCGTCTCATGATCTCCCAGTTCTTCATCGAGCGGCCTATCTTCGCCAATGTTATCGCCATTATCACTGTCATTATCGGCCTGGTATGCTTTTATGTCCTGCCCGTGGCGCAGTACCCGCCCGTCGTGCCGCCCACGATCCAGGTGACGACCAACTACCCCGGGGCCAGCGCCGAGGATCGTGGCTGAGACCGTGGGCATTCCCATCGAACAGGCGGTCAACGGGGTGGAGGGCGCCATCTACATGTCATCCACCAGCGCCAGCGACGGCAGCTATAGCCTGACCGTCACTTTTAACGTAGGAACGGACCTCAATACATCGCTCTCCCTGGTGCAAAACTACGTGAACAGCGCCCTGGCGCAGTTGCCCTCCGGGGTGTCCAACCAGGGAATCACCGTAAAGAAGGTCTCCACAGATATCGTGCTGGTGGTCAGCATTTCATCGAAAGACGACAGATACGACGCCAACTACCTCTCCAATTACGCAATCATCAATCTGGAAAATCCTCTGGCGCGCCTGCCTGGAGTGGGGCAGGTCATTATCAAAGGCTCCGGCCCCTACAGCATGCGGGTCTGGCTGGACCCCAGAAAGCTCCAGGATTTCAACCTGACCACCCTGGACGTGGTCAGCGCCATCCAGGGCCAGAATGTCCAGGTGGTAGCCGGTAAGATGGGCGGCCCGCCTACGCCGCCCAACCAGGTCTTCCAGTTTACCGTCAACGCCCTGGGCCGTTTGTCCGACGTCGAGCAGTTCGAAGATATCATCGTCAAGAGTCCCCGCGGCGCCGAACAAGCGCAGATCGTGCGCGTGCGCGACGTGGCCAGGGTGGAACTCAGCCAGCAGACCTACAGCACCTTTGCAGAAGTCAACGGCCACCCGGCAGCGGATATTCCCGTCTTTCTCCTGCCAGGGGCCAATGCCATGACCGTTGCCCAGGAGGTTAAGCAGGCCATGGCGGAAATGAGCAAGAGGTTTCCGCCGGGCATGATCTGGGAGTCTCATTACGACACCACCAAGTTTGTGGCCGAGACTATTCAAGACGTCTACATGACGCTGTTCCTGGCCGGTATTCTGGTGCTCATCGTAATTATGGTGTTTCTGCAAAACTGGCGCGCCACTCTGGTGCCCGCCACCACCGTGCCGGTCACCATTATCGGGGCCTTTGCGGCCATGCTCGCGCTCGGTTTCAGCATCAATTTGATGACCCTGTTCGCATTGATCCTGGCCATCGGCATCGTCGTCGATGACGCCATAGTCATCGTGGAAAGCGCCTCCTACCATATCGAACAGGGGCTGCCGCCCAAAGAGGCGACCATCAAGGCCATGGAGGAGTTGACCGGACCTGTTTTCGGCATCACCCTGGCCCTGGTTTCCGTGTTTTTGCCGGCAGCCTTTCTGCCCGGCATCACCGGGCAGATCTTCCGGCAATTCGCCCTGGTGATTGCCGCGACCTCCATCATCAGCGCCATCAACGCGCTTACCCTCAAACCGGCGCAGTGCGCCCTTTGGCTGCGTCCACGCCCGGAGAAGAAACCCAACCTGTTTTTCGGGGCTTTAACCGGGCTTATAGAGCATGGAGAATGCCTACGTCGGCTGGTCTCCCGCATGGTGCATCGCCCCGTGCTGACACTGCTGGTGTTTCTGGTCATCATTGCCAGTAGTCGGCTGGCAGTTTGCCCGTCACCCTACCGGGTTTTTACCCAGGACGACCAGGGCTATGCCATCGTTATCACCAAACTGCCCGATGCGGCCTCACAGCCCCGGGTTATGGCCGTGGTCAAGCAAATTAACGAGATACTCAAGCAGACAAAGGGGATCGCGGCATGGGTGACCTTCGGCGGCTATTCCGCCCTGGATGCCGCCAACGTCTCCAACATCAGCCACCACTTTCATTGTGTACGAGGATTGGAGCAAGCGCGGGCGCCGCATTGAGCCAGGATAACATCCTCGCCCACCTCCGCCGGGAGCGCGGCTTCCATAGAAGAAGCGACCATTTTTGTGATGGTGCCGCCCCCCATCAGGGGGCTGGGTCAGTCCGGCGGCTTCCAGATGATGGTGGAGGACCGGGAGAGCCGTGGGACTGCCTCTTTTGGAAAAGAGCGTCCAGCAGATCATCGCCGCCGGCGGTTGCCAGTCCGGTCTGCGCAACCTGAACACCACTTTCAGCGCTCGCAGCCCCCAGCTCTATCTGAACATCGACCGGACACAGGCCCAATCCCTGCAGGTCCCACTGGCGGATGTATTTTCCACGCTGCAGTCCTACCTGGGATCTACCTATGTCAATCTATTCAACAAATTCAACCAGGTGTTCCAGGTCTATGTCCAGGCCGACGCCCCTTACCGCCTCCATCGGCAGAACATCGACAACCTCTACGTTCGCAACAGCCTGGGCCAAATGGTGCCGCTCTCCTCGCTAATGCAGGCCACGCATACCCTGGGCTCCGAACTGGTCACCCGCTACAATCTCTATCCTGCCGCCCCCATTGTCGGTATCGCTGCGCCCGGGTTCAGTTCCGGGCAGGCTTTGAACCTGATGGAACAGGTGGCGGACAACAACCTGCCTGAGGGCCTCGCACATGATTGGACGGCCACGGCTTTCCAGGAAAAACAGGTGGGTGCTCAGGCCTATTTCATTTACGCCCTCTCCATCACGCTGGTGTTTCTGGTGCTTGCCGCCCTCTACGAGAGCTGGACTGCTCCGGTGGCAGTCATCCTGGTGGTGCCCCTGGCCCTGGTGGGAGTGCTTCTGGCCCTGGTCGTCCGCGGCTTCGAAAACGACCTGTATACCCAGGTGGGGCTGGTTCTGATGATCGCCCTGGCCAGCAAGAACGCCATTCTTATCGTGGAGTACGCCAAGGACCTGCACGTCGACGGCATGCCCATCATCGAGGCAGCGGTGGAAGCAACGCGGAGACGCTTCAGGCCCATCATCATGACCTCGTTTGCCTTTATTTTGGGGGTAACCCCCTGCTGTATGCCACCGGCGCGGGCGCCGCCAGCCAACGAGCCATCGGCACAGTCGTATTCGGCGGTATGCTCGCCTCGACGCTTTTGGCTATCCCTTTTGTTCCGGTGTTTTTTGTTATCATGGCAAGCTTGAGCGAAAGGAGATCGCGTATGGAACAGTAATCGAAGGAACAGGGCGAACAATTCCCTCGCTCGTCCAACTCCTGCATTTCATCCACAGCTACCGAACTTTCGGGCGGTTTTCGAGCGCTTTCTCTTCTTCGTGTTCGACAGCTTTTATCGCCAATTTCCGGATGGACAGGGGACTTTTCACACCTACCGGGAAGGAGGGCATCTTTTTGAAACATACGACCAGAGTTCTATGGGCCATGGCTCTGCTCATTTTCCTTGCCGCAGCATGCGAGGGGATCGGGACGACTCCCATAGGCAACATACTCGATAAACCCCGTGATTATGCCGGCAAAAAGGTTACCGTGTCCGGTGAGGTAACGGAAATATTCAGCTTGTTCGTAATCAAATATTTCGTTGTTCAGGATAAGACGGGCCGGATTGCCGCCGTATCCGACAAACCGTTACCCAGAAAGGGTAGCACTGTAAGAGTGGCAGGAACAGTTAAGGAGGCATTTTCGATTGGAGATCAGCAGTTGCTGGTTCTGGTCGAAGAGGGAACGAAATAAAAGCTCGACCTCTAACAAGTCATTACAAAATCCACCGCAGAGAAGCGGAGGCGCAGAGAAAAGCTGAAATAATCTTTGGCGTTGCTAACCGATTCATACTCCCTTCTTCCCGCTCCCCACATCCGTATGCTATAAAGTGAAGTCATAATACTTCGATTGAATCGGATTATCTGCTTAATATCGTCAAAGACAACATTCCATTGAGCCGGGGGCAAAAGTGATCGATCTCGATTTTCTAGGCAACCTTACAGCGGAGGCAGGAAGAGCTATCCTGGAAATCTATAATGCATTCATTGCGCAGGAGGATCGCTCTGCTCTCGCACTCGCAGACAAGCGGGCTCACCAGATTATCTCTCAGGGGCTTCAGTCTCGCTACCCCGATATTCCGGTGCTCTCTCAAGAAGAAAAGGACGAACCCTGCTCGATCAGGATGCAATGGCCTCGATTCTGGCTTGTTAATCCACTTGACGGAACCGAAGGGTTCATAAAAAGAAATGATGAATTCACCGTCAATATAGCTCTGATCGAAGGCTCCATGCCTGTTCTGGGCGTAATTTGCCTGCCGGTCCAGGGACTCCTCTATCTGGCGGCTAACGGGTCGGGATGCTGGAAGATAGACAACGGCAAACGGAGCCTACTGAAGGTATGCTCTCCATCCATGGAAAAGCCGATACGTGTAGTGGTCAGCCGCTCCCATGCATCGCCGGATACCATAGCGCTCATCGATTTATTGCCGCGCTGTGTGACTCTCAGCAGGGGCAGTGCGCTCAAATTCTGTGCGATAGCTGAAGGAGAAGCGGATTTCTATCCTCGATTAGATGCCACCAGGGAATGGGATACCGCCGCAGGCCAGGCTATCGTCACGGAGGCAGGAGGCGTAATGACAGGCTTGAAAGGGGAGCCCTTCACCTATAACAAGCCCGATCTTCTAAACGGCCCCTTCCTGGTTGCGCCGAGCCTGGCCTGGCTAAAAGAGATGAACCTCTCGATTGCCGTAAAAAGCTGGCTAATTCGAAATTCGAATTTTGCGCAACATCATGCAGATAAATTCAAAACTGAAGGGTGTTTTTCCATTCAGTCCTCAGTCCTCAGTCCTGCTCTTTATGCTCGGAGAGTTCCACTCGCAACATTTCCGGTGAACTCTTGCCGTAAACGTCCGGTTCGTACATCTCTTCGGCCCTGGCCGGCAGCGCGGTGAATTCACCCGGCGCTATAGCCTGGGCCGTATATGAGAGGTAATAATGTCCGGGGCTCAGCCGCTCTGAATAAAATCTGGCGGAGTCATGGCGCAACTCTTTGTGGTAGAAACTCCAGCGGGATACCCCAAAGCGCCTCCAGTCCGTGTAGCGACTGCGTAGCGACTCCGGCCCGAATTGAGGTTCTCCCTTCTGCGCGTCGATCTCCGAGGAGGTGGCAAGCTCCCTGTTTACCGGTTCCAGGCCGCCGGGCACCGGGTCTTCCACAACCAGGAAGTAGCGCTCAGAGGGAATGGATACGAAAAGGTCAACCCTTACCAGATCACCTGTCACAACCTGGATGGGGTTTTGCGCGATAACCCATTTACCGTCGCGCTCAACGCTGTATTCCCTGTGGATTTCGATCCCCGCGTTCGTCAACTCATCACTCATCCGGGCCGGCTCATAGGAAAGCACCGTATCGTAGTAGAGCCTCCCCGCTCCTTCCTTGCGCACCGTCACAGAAACTTTTCGCCCTCGGTCCGACTCCTGTGCCCGGTACTCGAATTCAACCTGTTTGTCCGCCAGACTCTCAAATTTGCCCCGGCCGATTTCCTGCTGATCGAGCAACGCCTGATAGGCGGTGGGACCGCCGGCCGGGTTTGCCGCTGCCTCCGGCGGCGGGGCGGTGGGACCGCCAGCCGAGTTTGCCGCCGCCTCCGGAGGCGGCAGGACAAATCCACTTTCGAAAGCTTTGCTGTAGCGAACGGCCGCCATTGCCGCAAAGAGGTTCTCCTGGGTTGATGCCCAGTGGTTCTGGCCTCTTCTGCTCGAAACGATCGTTGTCATAAGTTGCACAGGGATATCGCCCAAGGCGGTGGGACCGTCTGCCGGGTTCGCCGCTACCTCCTGCGGCGGGGCGGTGGGACCGCCGGCCGGGTTTGCCGCTGCCTTCGGCGGCGGCTGTGCGGTGGGTGATGCTTCCTGGTAAGCCAGAAAAGCCATCAGGATGGCTGCATTGTCCCTGACCGGCGAGGAAAGGATGGAGAACAGCGCGGAGTCCGATTGCTCGGTAAACCTGATTGTCCCGCTGCTCTGGTCGGAATGGGAGAGAAGGCTTTTTATCACTTCGTTTCTCATATCCAAAGTTTCCGGCACCCTGGACAGGGCGTCCAGAAACATTGCCTTGCCGAAAAGGTTCATTTCCGCCAGGTGCATGTAATGGCGTTCGAGGTCTGTGCGTGAGATCCTGCCATTATCGGCCAGCGCTGACAGGGCAAGCGCCCTGACATCCGAAAGAACGCTCCGCGAAACTTCGTCCCGGGATTCGTCGTGCTTCAGAAGATTTAAAAGGTACTGTGTGAGTTTTTCCTCGACCGGCGCAGGCGGCGCATGGCCGGATTCTCGCAGCCAATTGAAAGCCTTGGCCGTAAAGGCGCTGAGAAAGGGGCTTACGTATTGATCGCGGGGCTCGTAGAAGGCCATTCCGCCGTTGGGGGCCTGGAATTCGGACGCAGTTGCAAGTATTGCCTCCGCTTCGCGAGGGGCGTTCTGCCATGAGAAGGAACTCGAAAACCAGGGCGCAAGCGATGCGGCCGCCCCTGCCATAACCGCCCGGCTTATCTTCTGCTCCCAGCACTCGTACGGGTAGACTTTCATAAATTCGAACGGTCCCTCCAGCCCCCCCAGTATTGACGGCGAAAGCCCTATGCTCAGAAGGCCTGAGCCCGGACGCATATCCTCGGGAAATTCGATTCTCTGGGAGGCCTCGCCGACAACAATGGTCCCGTAGGCTGCTGCGACGTTTCGATTGATGCGGGGAAGGACTTTCAAGTTCTGTTTCAAGCCGTCCCGGTCCTTATCATCACCCGCCTGCACGGTGAAAGTTATTTCCCCCTCACCGGCGGCTTCTACAGGCATCCTGACCGTATAGCGCTTATATGGCTCAGCCGCAATCGTCTGCGTCACCTCAACGGGGGCGGCGGTGGAACCGCCGGCCGGGTTTGCCGCTGCCTCCGGCGGCGGCAAGAGCAACCCCCTCTGCTCCTGGCCGAATCTGCCGGGTGCGACCCGGCCGTCAGCAGTGATTTTAACCTCGATGTTTCGACTCTCAGCCGTCCTGTTCATCACTGAAAAACCTGCTGAGAAACTGTCTCCATCCAGAACCTGGTTGGGGAGAACAGGCCTTATTTCCGTAAGCTGGTTTTCTTTAAAGGTAGATTCCCCCAGGCCCATACGGTCATCCGGAGATACCGCCATTGCCAGCACATGCCATCCGGTCAGATTATCAGGCAACTCGAACTCAACCTCAGCCTTGCCTTCTTCGTTGACACGAATGGATGGGTTCCAGTAACTCACGAATTTAAAGACAGAACGCATGCCCAGATCGAAACCGGCGGCAGCGGCGGGAAGACCTCCCTTTTTTTCGAGTTTCTCTCTTCCCACGAGCTGCATTAGCAGGTTGTAATTTACGAGGTCCAGTTCATCTAGCTTATAGAACCCCCCGTAGGGATCGAAAGCGTCTCTTTTCTGGCGCAGAAGATCGAAAACCGATTCATCCAGCACAGCGACCGCAAGCTCGACAGGCGGGACCGGCTCGCCGGGCGAAAGGTTTTTCGGACGGGCCTCGAAAAGGAGCTTTACCGTTTGGCGCGGTTTATAGCTTTCCCTGTCCGTTTTGCATTGTACCTCGATCTCCTTGTACTGATCCTTTACCTGGAGCTGCGCATAACCTATGCGAAAGGCCGGTTTGCCCAGATCTTCGCCCCCCGGCCCAAGGGCTTTTCAACCCTGGGAGACATCACCGTCACGGAAACATAAAATCCTGGCAGGTAGTCAGGCAGAACCGGGATTTCGATCAACTCGGCGCTGTGTTCGAGGGTTTTTACCCAGCGCTCCAACACGCCGTAACGTTCCACGGTCACCAGGGCCTTTGCCCCGGGGAACGGATTTTGCACAAAAATCCGCGCCGTATCTCCCACTCGGTATTCTTCTTTATCGGGATAAATATTTAGAAGGTTTCCTTCCTCCATCTTCCACAGGACATAACTTTTTCCCGAAACCCAGCGCCTCATCGAAGTCTTCTGTATCCGGCCCAAGGTATCGGAAACACTGGCGGCAATTCTTATAGTTCCGGACAGGTTCGGAGTAAATTCGAAATCCTGCGGTTCACTGCCCGATGAAAGCGTCTTTGACTCAACCGGTGTCCACTCCTCCTCGTAGCGCGTAGGATAAGCGTCTCCCGCGCCCTTTACGCGAGCGGCTTTGGTCTGGAGCCTTTCGATGTCGATTCTGACCTCTGCGCCCGGCACGGTCTTCCCAGTCTGATCCGTTACGATGAACTTCGTCCCGACGGGTTTTCCTTCCTGCAGGACCCAATCCTGCTGGCTTAGTCCGACAAAACGGTCCCGTCCAAAGCAGGCTGCCGTCGCGCGGCTTGCGACGGATTTGCCCCGCTCGTCTTTTACCGAACTCTCCACAGTGAGCCGACCGTAGTACACCGGCAGTTCGGAAAGCGTAAACTGCGTTTCGAAATCGCCGTTATTGTCCAGTTTGCCTTTTGTTTGGAAAACCGTCTGCACCTCGGGGCTTGTTTCACCCAGATCTTCTTTATCGGTCTTCTCCGCAACGTCGAACTGAAAATCACGCGCGAACGGGTTCTCAGGATGAAAACCCTGCGCCTCGACAGTGGCCGTAACGCCAAGGTTGGCGCCCCCATAAGGCCCACCCGCATGGAGTCTGGCCTGAGTCGAAACTGCTATGGCCTCACCGGCGCCGAAAATCTTCCCGTTGAGATCGGTTGTGACCCGAAATGGCGAGGGTGTAAAATCGCTTACGAGCACGTTCAGCGGTTCCAGCTTAAGCTTGGCGAAACTGGATTCGAGACGGAAATTGTAGTATCCGACCGCACCGTTTTTCGGAATTGGAAATTCGCCGTCCACGGCGCCGAATTCCGAAAGTGTAATATTATCGCGCTGAAAGATAACCCTTGAGGTTGGGTCCATAACTTTGAGGTTGTATGATGCTGCGGGGGGCGTGATGAAGCGCCTGTTTTCCTGGTCCCTGACGTAAATTTTGTACTGAACCGTATCCCCCAGCTTGTAGATACCCTGGGCGGTGGCGCCCCACGCGTGAATGTGCCCGTGCAGCGACTGCATCGAGGAGGGAATGTACTGATAGTTGGCTCCCTCGGAATCCACCCGGAAATTATACACTAGCGGCGCCATCGCCATGTCGGTCCCTTGGCTGCACAGCACGAAGAACCTCTGGGCGCTGTCGCTTGCGCCGTAGCTTTCAGAGAGCTTGAGATCGGGATCGATTACCGAGGTCCCCGCCAGTTCGGCCAGACCGTTCGAATCGGTAACCCCTTTTGAAACAGCTTCAGGCTGGGTCCCCAATTTATTGTACGAATCTTTGCGGACCTCTACGCTGACCCCTTCGACCGGCTCACCCGTTTGAAGATCGGTAATCCAGACCAGCGTGTTGAAGTGCCCCATCTTCACATGGACATGAAAGGGGGTCACCTGGGCAAAGAACCAATTCCCATTCGGGGAGTGTGACTTCCTGGTAATCGCCGGGCGGGGCGAAAGGGTCCCGGTGACAACCCCCGAATCAGCCGCGATTAGCTTTCTGACTCCCAGAGGTATTGCGCTCGTGAGGTCTCGGACCCTCGGGCCTGGAAGCGCCGCCGTTCTTAGCGTAGATAATCCCGCTGTCGTAATTGTCTGATAGCTCAGGTCGATCCCTTCGATATTAGCCGCAAAGACAGGCAAATCGGTATTCAGCCCCTTCTCCAGGACAGACATGTCCTTGTAGAGGTGCATTTGAGGCGGCAAATGGTCCGTTTTGAAACTCATATTTATTGCTTTGGCCAGCGGCCGCCCGAACGCGTCTTTAAGGCTGTTGGCTTTGGCATGGAGCCGGTAAATGCTGAATGGTTTAAGTGTCTCCTCTTCAAGCTCATAGGCGAAACCACCACTTTGAGGCAGTTGCCTGACGCCCGGATACCCTTCGTATTCGGGCCAGATATTACCGGCCGGTTCGCCTCTTTCACCCAGCGTCGCGGAAACTTTTTCCGTGAGTTCGGATTTAGCTACAGGGGAAGTGAAGAGCAGATAGACAGAGCTCTGAGGATTGCAGGCGGCGGGGGCGGTGGGGGCGCCGGCCGGGTTCGCCGCTGCCTTCGGCGGCGGCAAGGCGGCGGGAGGCGCATTATGAGATGCGCGCACCTCGGGGCCAATGATGGATGTATGGCCGCTCAGATCGCTGCACTGGACGCCGATGAACCGGAATTGCCCAAGAGTTCGAAAACTCATCACATCCCGGATTTCAACCCCGGGTTCATTCCCGCCGGTGGACTGAATTCCCGGTTCGACGGCCAGTTGGACCTCTTTGCCCGCAGGAAGGTCCGAAACCGGCTCCAAAAGCCAGTTGAGGTCCGGTTTTTCGTACCTGCTGAAGCGATTGTCCGCCAGGACTTTGGCCCCTACTATCACGCCGGCTTCTGCCTTGAAGAACACGTGCGCGGATATGGAGTCCTGCCGGACAGCCTGTTCGAAGCGTACCCTTATTTGAGGCTTTACAGGCGAGAGCCAGTTGTCGAATACCGCAAAACTGATTTTGGGCCGCTGTGTTATAAAAGAAGCAGTGACCGCTTCGGCAAGTACTGCCCCGTCCTCCGATTTGATCTCCGGCCTCACGGTTATCTCGTAGCGGGTCGCCGGGGCCATGGCGTTCTGCTCGTCGAGTTGGCAAGCCAGGTTGGAAGAATTAAGCCATCGCCACTGGCAGGAAAGAGCCGGTTCGATGGAAATAGGTATTTCCGAAGCGTTTCGTTCCATTCTGCCAAGCGGCACGACCGGACGATTAAATTCGAACACGATCTGTCTGCCCGGTGGAACATCGTTACCCGAAGGGGTAATGCGATTTATCTTTAGCGCCTCCCCCGAACCGCTTTCAGCGGGGGACGCCGAGCCGGTCATGAAGAAGCCCGGGATCAAGAAAATCCCGATCAAAACCAGGCATGCCGGAATTGTCACCACAAAGTTAAACCTTCCTCTAACCGATTCCCGCTGAGACATAGGCTCCTCCATGGTCAATCAGATAAGACACTTGAATCAATATACACCGATTTTTCATAGTTTCGCGATCAAGATTTCTCACTTTGAATTCCCGGCCGGATTGGTATATTGGTATATTAAATATTCAGGCCCCAAACTATGGCCTTACACTTATATGGATCAATGAAATGAGAGTATCGGTCATTCTTGCCCATCCCGACGGCGGTAGTTTCAACCACGCTATCGCCCATGCAGTAGTCGAGCAACTTGGCAACAGTGGCCATGAAGTGTTTTCCCATGATTTGTACAAGGAAAAATTCGACCCTCTGCTGATCGGCAAGGAAATCCCGGAAGGCGTTTCCGTGCCCGAACCGATAATGAGCCATTGCAGGGAAATAGCCGAAGCCCGGGGTATTGTGGTGGTTCATCCGAACTGGTGGGGCCAGCCCCCGGCCATACTGAAAGGCTGGATCGACAGAGTGCTGCGCGCCGGTATTGCCTACGAGTTTATCGAAGGGGATTCGGGCGAGGGAATACCAAACGGATTGCTAAAAGCCGGAACAGCGATGGTATTCAATACATCCAACACCGAAGCTAAAAGGGAGAAAAATGTCTTTGGTGACCCCCTCGAGACAATATGGCGCAACTGCATCTTCGGCCTTTGCGGCGTCACCGGCTTTTACCGCAGGACCTTCAGCGCCATTGTTACGAGCACGGCGGATCAACGGAAGCAATGGCTCGATGAGGTAAGGAGAAGTGTTGACTCGTGTTTTCCGAAAAGCGGCGATACCGCAAGTCCCCATCAAGAAGGCCGCCGCCTATGAAGTTTTATTCGAGAACGAAAGGCGCTATGATTACATCATGGCCCTGGCCGAGTACACGCTAACACACGGCGCACCGGCGCTCGACACGGCGCTTTTCGACGAGGATGCCGCTTTTGACAGGTTCTGCTCTTTTTGTGAGCAGTGCAGACAAAGGAGTCTGTCTCTAGTCGAAGATGCCCATGCCCTGCAACGAAAGAGGGATAAAAGGAAAAACAGAAATGATTTACGCTAAATTCGAAAATATTGAAGACTATTTTCAGAAAGGCAGTCCTATTTTCAAGGCCCTTTCCTTCGCCCTTGCCTTTGATTCCGACAAGCCGGACGGCAGATACGAGATCGACGACATGGTCCATGCATTGGTCTCTTCTCTATGATACCAGCCCCGCCGCGACACGTTGGTTTGAAGCGCACCGGAAATATACCGACGTTCATGTCATCCTCGAAGGGGAGGAAAAAATTGAGGTTGCCTTGCCACAGCACCTCAAGATCATCGAAGAATATTCCGAGACAAAAGATGTAATCTTTCTGGGACTGCCATCCGATTCCGCCTCCCTGCCGATCAGTCCCGGATGCTTTGCCGTGTTTTATCCCCATGACATTCATCGCCCCAACTGCGATCTCCACGGCAAGCGGCACGTGCGAAAAATCGTCATGAAAGTTCGGTTTTAACTGCAATCAGGAATCAGGGATTAGGAATTACCTTGACCGGGCCATCGTCGATCATTTAGAATGCTGTATTCTGGCCCACTTGCGGGTGTAGCTCAGTTGGTAGAGCACAAGCTTCCCAAGCTTGGGGTCGCGGGTTCGAATCCCGTCGCCCGCTTCAGGTCGAGAAGTTCCCTTCTTTTTTAAGGGGGGTTTCCCTTTTTGAGGGGGCCTGTAAGTCCAGGCCTGCTTCGATCAGTGGATGACAACTATTCTGGATTCTTAGTTAAAGCTAGTTTTCCTAACTGGAATTTGAAAATTGTCGCTCTGCTGGGAGAAGTGGGTTATTTAACCCGCTTTTTTTTTGCGGTCCGACATGACTGGAACATAGATAGGCTGGCTCAACAGTTGAAACAGGAAAACGAACTCATCGGTGAATTATGGGGCCTTCTGGAACCGGTGATTGCGGCCCGGGGGATGGAAATACTGGAAATCGAATATCGCCGCGAATCTATGGGATGGGTGCTGCGCATCTTTCTGGACAGCGAGCCTGGAATATCGGTGGAGGATTGCGCTGAAATAAGTCGTACTGCAGGCGATTTACTCGATGTTTCCGATTTGATCCGAAACGCCTACCACCTTGAGGTTTCCTCGCCTGGCATCGACCGGCCGCTGCGAAAGCTGGAGCATTTCCAAAAGTACATTGGCGACATAATTGAAGTTCGAACGATATCGCCGGTTCAGGATCGCCGGAATTTCAAAGGCGAATTGAAGGAGGCCTCCCGGGAGGCAGTGACCATCGAGTGCGACAGTAGGATTTATCCGATACCGATGTCCCTGATCGAACGGGCTCGGCTCCTCTATTTCGAATCGATGGGGCGCAAATCGCATTGAACGGCGCTGTGGAAAAAGGATTATTTTATAATATGGAGGAAGCATCAACTTATGGCCAGTGAACTCAAGCGGTTGATCGAGCAGGTCAGCAGAGAAAAGGGCATTGACCGCCAGACCCTGATTCAAACTCTTGAAGAGGCCATCAAATCGGCAATCAGGAAAAAATTCGGCGCCAAGCTTGATCTGGATGTTACCTTTAACGAAGAATACGGAGAGATCGAGGCCTTTCAATTTAAGGAGGTCGTCGAAGAGGTGACCGATCCGGACAAGCAGGTGATTCTCGCCGAGGCGTTGAAGCTCGACGGCGAAAGTGAGATTGGCGACGAACTGGGCATCAAGATGGATACGGAGACCCTTGGCAGGATTGCGGCCCAATCGGCCAAGCAGGTAATTATCCAGAAGATGAAGGATGCTGAGCGGGAAGTTGTCTATGACGAGTTCAAGAGCCGAAAGGGTGAGATTGTAAACGGCATTGTCCAAAGGGTGGATAAGGGCGCCATCCTGGTAAATGTCGGCCAGGCCGAAGCCATTCTGCCTCAAAAGGAGCAGATTCCAAGAGAGGTGTTTCGGCAGGGAGACCGCATAAGATCATACGTTTTCGATGTAAAAAAGATCAGCAAAGGCCCTCAGATTGTCCTGAGCCGGACTCATCCGCACTTTTTGATTCAGCTTTTCCATTCGGAAGTTCCTGAAATCAGCGAAGGTATCGTGAGCATCATCAGTGCGGCGCGTGAACCGGGATCGAGGGCCAAAATCGCGGTCATCTCCAAAGATTCCGACGTCGATCCGGTCGGGGCCTGCGTGGGCATGAAGGGAACAAGGGTTCAGAACGTGGTCCAGGAGCTCCGGGGCGAAAAAATTGATATTATTCCCTGGAATATGGACCCGGCCAAATTCGTGGTAAATGCGCTTGCCCCGGCAATTATCTCCAAGGTCATTGTCGACCAGACGAACCGGAACATGGAAGTTATCGTGCCTGATGATCAGCTTTCTCTCGCCATTGGCAAAAGAGGCCAGAATGTGCGTCTTGCCTCCAAGCTCACCAACTGGCGAATCGACGTTAAGAGCGAGAGCCGATACGAACGGCAAAAGCAGGTGGGCTATCAGTCGCTTCTGCAAATCCCAAGCCTGTCCTCTGAGTTGGCCGACAGGCTGTATGAATCAGGAATTGGTTCCCTTGAAGAATTTCTCGAAGCCGCGATGGTCGAACTGGAAGACACAACACGTCTATCCGCTTCGACCCTTGAAATAATGAGAATCGAGGCCCGGAAACTACTCCAGAAGGACGAGGAGGAGCCGGCCGAAGAGGCTTCGCCCGAAGAAGCCCAAAGCGGACTGGAGATCGAAGCCGTTCCGGACCATGTTCAGGACACTGAGGATTTGCCCGAAGAAGCCCAAAGTCAGCAGGAGATGGAAGCCGATCCGGACGATGCTCAAGCCGTTGAGGCTTCGCCGGAAGAAGCCCAAAGTCAGCAGGAGATCGAAGCCGATCCGGATCATGTTCAGGAAGGATAGACTGCACTGTCCAGGCGCCGCCACATACCTTTGCGCACCTGCCTCGTGTGCAGGGGCAAAAAGCATAAAGGGGAATTGGTGCGCCTTTGTCTGGAGCCCGTGAGCGGGCGCCTCTTGCTGGACCTCCGGGCAAGAATGGAAGGACGCGGAGGGTATGTATGCGCTGAGTGTGTCCCTGATTTGCGCCTCGACAGGCGAATCCAGCGGGCCTTCCGTAACAGGGTCGGACAACTTTGTGTTGAGCAGGACCGGCCACCGGAAAAATAGATCTTACTCCAAAGCCGTTCCATACCGGCTGGGCAGGTGAAATGAATACCGAAGAAAGTGTTTCAAAGGGGGAAAGTTTCATGACGAAACTGAGGGTGCATGAACTCGCAAAAGAGTTAGGCATGGAAAACAAAGACCTGATTGACCGAATGGAGAAATTGGGCATTCAGGTCAAAAATCATATGAGCACGCTGCCTGACAGCGCCGTGCTCAAGATCAGACAGCAGTTTTCGGAAGCGAGGCCTTCCGTACCTGAAAAGGTGGAAGAAAAGCGCATCGGCCGGGAAGTGATCCGAAGGCGGAAAAAAATTGAGATGCAGCCCGAACCTGAAGCACTCCAGGTCACGGCCGCTGAAGAACTGCCGGATCAAACTGTAATGGAAAGTCTGGAAAACCCGCCTGTCGAGGCCCTGGCGCCGCTAGAGGCTCAGCCCGGCGCCCCCGCCACTCCCTCGGAACCCCCCGTCGAAGTCGAGTTGCGTGAGGCCGTTCCGGAGGCGCCCGAAGAAGTTTCCGATCTTGCGCCTTCTGCGCCAAGTCCAAAACCTGCCCCCCACTCCGAGCGCAAATACGAGGCCGCGAGGATAATCAAAGCAGCGCCTGAAAGGGTGGAACCTAAGGTCCCCGAGGCTGTGCGGATAGAGGCAAAACAGGTAAAACCGGCCCCCGTTGTCGAGCCGTCCAAACCGGTTGATAAACCCGGCGTTCAGCCGCCGGCGCCTGAGCCGGTTGCTTCCGAGCCAATGCCTTTCAAAGCGCCCCCGCCAAAAGGCGCCGCGATTGACGAAGAGGAAGAAGACGATAAGGGAAGAAAAAGAGGCAAGAAGAGAAGGCGCAAAAAAACGAAAAAAGAGGAACCGGCAAAGATCATCAAACTTCCCGAGATCATGGGCGAGGATGTCGAGGAGGAAGCTGAGCCGGACCTCACAGAACTTGCCGCTCGCTTTATGGCCAGAGGCACCGAAATTGTAGATCCCGCTCTAAAGGAGCAGAAGCGCCGCAAAGCCGAAGAGGCCGAAAGGGCCAAAACCGGGGCGCGCCGCAAAGAAGTTTTCCAGAAAGAAGACCTCTATACGAAAAAAGAGCTTGCCGCCCAGGGTGACCGCGGACGGGCCAGGACGGGCAGGCAAGTGTTCAAAGAGCCCCCTAAACCCGAAGCTGTTGCCCAGAAGGTCGGCAAGAAGCGCATCAAGATAGATGAGGCCATCACTGTGGCAAGTCTTGCCAAACAGATGGGCATGAAAGCCGGCGAGGTAATAAAGAAATTGCTGCTCCTGGGGCTTCAGGTCAATATAAACCAGGCTCTGGACTTCGATACGGCTGCTCTGGTAGCCGCCGACTTCGAATTTGAGGTGGAAAAAACCGCTTTCGAAGAAGAGGAAGTGCTGCACATTAAAGAGGACCGCGCGGATCAACTGGTTCTCAGGCCCCCGGTTGTTACTGTTATGGGCCATGTCAACCACGGCAAGACCTCATTGCTCGATGCGATCCGGGACACCAAAGTAATTGAAGGCGAAGCTGGAGGCATCACTCAGCACATCGGGGCCTATCACGTCCGGCTGGCTAAGGGAGACATTGTATTCCTCGATACTCCCGGCCATGAAGCTTTTACGTCCATGCGCGCAAGGGGCGCCAAAGTCACCGATACCGTTATCCTTGTGGTAGCGGCCGATGACGGCGTTATGCAGCAGACAGTCGAGGCCATAAATCACGCCAAAGCCGCCGAAGTCCCGATTATCGTTGCCATAAACAAGATCGACAAGCCCAATGCCAACATCGACAGAGTCAAACGTGAACTCTCCGACCATGGGCTCATCCCTGAAGAATGGGGCGGCCCCACCACAATGGTTGAAATTTCGGCCAAAAAACGGACCGGAATCGAGGAACTGCTCGAAATGGTGCTCTTGCAGGCCGAATTGCTCGAACTGAAGGCCAATCCTGACAAGATGGCCCGCGGTAGAGTCATCGAGGCCAAGCTCGATAAGGGTCGGGGGCCGGTGGCAACCGTCCTTATTCAGGAAGGAACACTCAGGGCCGGTGACGTTTACGTTTGCGGAATCTATTCGGGACGGGTCCGCAATATGTTCGATGGACGCGGCCATAAAATTGATGCCGCTTCACCCTCTATCCCGATCGAAGTTCTCGGTTTTTCGGGAGTGCCCAACGCGGGCGATGACTTCATTGTGCTGGCCGATGAAAAGCAGGCCAAAGCGGTCGCCGAGCATCGGCTGCTCAAGCTCCGGGAAAAGGAGCTTTCCCGATCGAGCAAGGTTACGCTCGAAAACCTGTTTACCCAGATCCAGGACGGTGAGGTCAGGGAACTCAAACTTATAGTCAAAACCGACGTCCATGGTTCCCTGGAGGCCATTGTCGATTCGCTGGTCAAACTTTCGACTTCCGAAGTAAAGGTCAACATCATTCACAGCGGCACCGGCGCGATCACCGAAACCGACGTTATGCTCGGTTCGGCCTCCACTGCCATTGTGATAGGCTTCAATGTCCGTGCGGATGCGAAGGTAAATGAACTGGCAGACCAGGAATCGGTGGACGTTCGCTACTACGATGTCATCTATCAACTCCTCGATGACATCAGGAGCGCCATTGTCGGCATGCTCAAACCAATTTACAAAGAAAACGTGATTGGAAGGGCGGAAGTAAGACAAACTTTTCATGTCCCGAAAATGGGAATGATTGCAGGCTGCTCTATACTCGACGGCCGCGTGGAAAGAAACGCCAGGGCAAGAGTCCTTCGCGACAATGTGGTTGTCTATGACGGAAAAATCAACTCGCTCAGACGTTTCAAAGATGACGTAAAGGAAGTCAAGGCCGGGTTCGAATGCGGCATCGGGATCGAGAATTTCAATGATATTAAGGAGAAAGACATCCTGGAGGCCTACGAGATTCAGGAAATAAAACAGGTCTATGAACCGGATCAGGAGCGCAGGGCAGGTTCGTAAAAATAGTGGTCAGTGGTCAGTGGTTAGAGAAAAGCTTCTTGTGAAGACTGAGGACCGGAGACTGGTTTCAGGCGACTGGAGACTGTTCTTAAATGACTGTGGGTGTGGCTATGGTGTGCTTCAGGCTTTACGAAATCCGCTCGCTCAAAGATAAGCGGAAGATAGTCAAAGGCCTCGTGGGAAAAAGCCGCAACCGTTTCAATGTCTCGGTATCAGAAGTTGCCGATCAGGATGTTCATCATAAGGCATCCATCGGCATAGCGGTGATCGGCAATGATGGCCGCGTGCTCAATTCGCTGTTGGACAGGATAATCGATTTCATGGATTCGCTTGGTCTGGCCGAGCTGGTCAGCCGCGAAATAGAGTTGATAAATATTTAATGGAATACAAACGATCAGATAGAGTAGCTGAACTGCTCCAAAAGGAAATCGCCGAACTTGTTTTCCGGCGTGTGAAAGACCCCCGCGTTGCCAATGTGACCATTAGCGGGGTTAACGTTTCGGACGATCTCAAGCATGCCAGGGTCTTCTTCTGCATTATGGGGGGAAGGGCGAACGAGGATGAAAAAAAGAATGCCTCGGCGGGGCTTGAGAAAGCAAAAGGTTTCATACGCGCCGAGTTGGGGAGAATGTTGAGCCTCAGATATATCCCCCAACTCCATTTCGATTACGATATTTCTTTCGAATACGGCGACAAAATAGACAGGCTTCTGAAAGAGTTACACAAGGATGAGTGAGCAAAAGACATCGAAAATTCGCAGGGTAATTTCGGCCATTCGAGATAACGACCGGTTTATGGTCGCCACTCATGTGCATCCGGACGGAGATGCGCTGGGCTCTCTTCTCGGAATGAAGTTCATACTCGAACGTCTCGGCAAAAAAGCCGATATATTTGCACAGGACAAGATTCCGCCGGAGTTTGAATTCTTGCCGCAAACCAAAGCGATCCGGAACAAACCTATTCAATCAGCAAAATATGATGCGGCCATCCTTGTAGACTGCGGTGATTTCGAAAGGGTTGGCGACGAACTCGCGGGGTTCATCAGTGGATTGCCTTTCATCATTAATATCGATCATCATGTCCCCAACAGGCCATTCGGGAACATAAGCTGGGTTGAACAGTCGGCGTGCAGCACATGCGAGATGCTGTTCGATCTTTGCATGAGTCTGTCGCTTGCGCCTGATGCGAATTTATCATCGGTGCTCTACACCGGGCTGATTACCGACACCGGTTCTTTCAGGTTTTCTAATACGAACCGGCGCGTTTTAGAGGTGGCTGCCGTTCTTGTGGAAATGGGGGCCGATCCAGTATATCTGGCAACCCAGATCTATGATTCGGCCACGCCCGAAAAGCTCAAGCTGCTTGCGCAGGTGCTGGGGACACTGCAATTCCATACCGGCGCCAGGATAGTGACCGCTGAACTGTCGCGTTCGATGCTTGCAAACTCGTCTTCGAGCTACATGGATAGCGAAGGGTTCATAAACCACCTGCGTTCAGTCAAATCTGCCGATCTGGCTATCCTGTTCAGGGAAGTAAACGATGGGTTGATTCACGTAAGCATGCGCTCCAGGGAAGGCATCGATGTAGCCAAACTGGCACAACGGTATGGAGGTGGCGGACACAAGCAGGCTGCAGCGTGCAGGATCTCCGGCACCCTCCATGCGGTACGGTCGATGTTTGTTGGCGAAGCCGTAAGCTACATGAACTAGGATTGAATCGGGAGCATTGTATTGGACCGGGAAATGATCGCAGCGCAGCAAGGCGGCGTTCTCATATTGGATAAGCCTGAAGGAATAACTTCGGCTAAGGCGGCCGCAAAAATAAAAAAGCTGCTCGCACCCCGCAAGATCGGCCACACTGGGACTCTCGACCCTTTTGCCACCGGGGTGCTGGTGCTGTGTATAAACGAGGCGACCAGGGCCGCCGACCAGATCACCAGCCTGAACAAGGTTTATCAATCGACCCTGCGTTTCGGGGTGGAAACCGACACCCTGGACAGGACCGGCAAGGTGGTAAGAGAAAGTGACATCACTTTTTCTGAGAAAGATCTGGCCGAAATAATGCAAACTTTTTCAGGCGCAAGTCTGCAAACGGTTCCCAGGTTTTCGGCCGCAAGGGTTGACGGACACCGGCTCTATGAACTCAGCCGCAGGGGAATTGAGGTGGAACGGCCCGAGCGAGAAATATGTATCCACTCGATTGCGCTGCACTCTTTCAATTGGCCCGAGGCTGTAATCGAGGTCTGCTGCTCGAAGGGCACATATATCAGACAGCTTGCCTCGGACATTGGTCAGAAGTTGGGAAGCGGAGCACACCTCTGCGCCCTCAGACGCACCGGCGTTGGACCGTTTACACTTGAGCGGGCAATCCGAATGGAACAGATTTCCGCTGCACCTGCCGAAGCGGAAATTATCGGCCTCAATGATGCTCTTTCTCATCTGCCTTCGATTTTGATGGAAGATAAAAAGTTTCTGGAACGGTTAAAAAACGGACAACTCGATCCTGAATGGGAAAATAAACAAAAGGAGTGCTTTTGCGCCTGGTCCGGCGCAGTGCGGATCGTGGCGGCCACGAACACGCTGGCTGCTTTATGGTGGCCGAATTCAGCTCCGGGCGGCTCGCGCCGTCTTCGGGTATTCCCATTCTGAACTAGTAACATTATCCAGTGGGAATGGTTAGCCCGGATAAACCAGTTATCCGGGCGCGAAGCGCAGGAGGTCTTGCACTTGGCCACAGGGTCGAAGTGCTCGGCCCTGCCCGCAATGAACTTTTCATAACAGTACGCTAATTTCAGACATGAACAACGGGATTCGCCTCTTCCGGAAAGAGTTAATCCTTGTTGTCCTGTCTAAAGGAGGACAACAGCCGTGGTAATGACACCAGAGAAGAAGAAAGAAGTTATTGACGATTTCAGAGTGCACCCCGCAGACACCGGTTCTCCGGAGGTGCAGATCGCTCTTCTCAGTGAAAGGATCACTTATTTGACCGAGCACTTCAAGAGCCATAAAAAAGATCACCACTCGCGCAGAGGGCTATTGAAACTGGTCGGGCAGCGAAGACAGCTTCTTAATTATTTGAAGCGCAAGAGCGTCGATCGTTACAACACTGTGATCGAACGACTCGGCTTGCGCCGCTGAAATCCGGGTGCAAGTGTTGTGCACTCGCCGCTTTCCAATTGGGTAGGGCGGAAATATCTTTAGATAAAAAGGAAGATAAATGAAACATACAATACAGGTTGAGGTTGGCGGAAGACCCCTCACATTTGAGACCGGAGAGATAGCCAAACAGGCTGGCGGCTCCATTCTGATGAGATACGGCGATACGGTTGTGCTCGTCGCCGCGACAAAGGAGGACCGGGTAAGGGAAGGAATTGATTTCCTCCCGCTCTCGGTGGATTATCACGAGATGAGCTATGCTGCCGGTCGTATACCGGGAGGCTTTTTCAGGCGGGAAATCGGCCGGCCGAGTGAAAAAGAGACTTTGACCTCCCGCTTTATCGACCGTCCCATTCGCCCGCTTTTCCCAAAAAAATGGGCTTTTGAAACCCAGGTGGTCGCCACCGTCATGTCAGTGGATATGGAAAATGAACCTGACGTGGTAGCCCTTACCGGCGCTTCGGCAGCTTTGCACGTATCTTCCATTCCTTTTGGCGGTCCTGTTGCTGCCGTACGCGTGGGCAGAGTAAATGGCCAATTCCTCATCAACCCCACTGCCGGCCAGCTTGTTGAAAGCGACATGAATATCGTTGTGGCCGGGACCCGCGACGCTGTCGTAATGGTTGAAGGCGGGGCCGAGTTTGTGTCCGAAGAAGACCTTGCCGAGGCAATCATGTTCGCCCACCAGGCCATAGTGCCCGTGGTCGATGCCCAGGACGAATTGCAGAAGCTGGTCGGCAATGCAAAGGAAGCTGCTCCCGAAGTGATTACCGACGAGGTCCTGGTCGGAAGAATTTCGGATCTTGCTACCGTTGAGATGCAGGAAGTCATGACTGTCGCCGATAAGATGGCCAGGCGCGACCGGAAAAGGGAACTCAAAACGCGGGTCAAAGAAGAGCTGGCTGCGGATTATGAGGGAAGGGAAAAAGAGATCTCGGCGGTCCTTGACGATCTTGAAAAGAAGGTCGTTCGAACAATGATGGTCCAAAAGCGCCGCAGAATCGACTCACGCGCTTTCGATGAGGTTCGCCCTATTTCAATTGAGGTCGGCAAATTGCCGCGAACCCACGGTTCGGCACTTTTTACCCGGGGCGAAACGCAGGTGATTGCCGTTGTTACTCTTGGCTCATCTTCGGACGAACAGAAAATCGATGCCCTTGCCGGCGAGAGTTTCAAGTCCTTTATGCTCCATTACAACTTTCCGCCTTATTCGGTCGGCGAGGTCAAGCCCCTCAGAGGACCGGGACGCAGGGAAATCGGCCATGGAGCACTCGCCGAACGTGCAATAAAACCCTCTTTGCCTAAAAATGGTGAATTCCCCTACACTATCCGAGTTGTCTCTGAAGTGCTCGAATCAAACGGATCGAGTTCCATGGCGACGGTCTGCGGCGCATCCCTCGCACTTATGGACGCAGGAGTGCCGGTTGTTGACACGGTGGCCGGCATTGCAATGGGGCTGATCAAAGAAGGCGATGAATTCATTATCCTTTCGGACATTCTGGGTGACGAGGACCATCTAGGTGATATGGATTTTAAGGTGACGGGAAGCGACAGAGGCGTCACCGCCTTCCAAATGGACATAAAGATATCCGGAGTCAACCGTGAGATATTGAAAAAAGCTCTCGATCAGGCCAAGGCCGGACGGCTTTATATACTTGGAAAAATGAAGGAAGCCATAGAAAAACCAAGGATCGAACTTTCCCCTTACGCTCCGAGGGTGGTGACCATTCAGATCAATCCCGATAAGATCCGCGAGGTTATCGGACCTGGAGGCAAAGTGATACGCTCCATCGTCGCTGAAACAGGAGCCAAAATCGACATTGACGACAGTGGTCGAGTCGTTGTAATGAGCCCTGATGCCGAAGCGTGTGACAAAGCGATCCAAAAGATCAGGAGTATTACCACGGAACCGGAAATCGGACAGCTCTACATGGCCAAGATAGTTCGAGTGACCGATTTTGGAGCGTTTGCGGAAATCCTTCCCAATACCGAGGGCCTGATCCATATATCGCAACTTGAAAACAGGCGGGTTCAAAAGGTGACCGATGTTGTCAACGAAGGTGACCAGGTACTGGTAAAGGTTATCGATATCGACAAGGACGGCAGGATCCGGCTCAGCCGAAAAGCCGCGCTGCCCGCTGAACAGAAAGAATCTAATTGACCGCAGTATATTAATGAGGCTCCTGTCCGTCCGAAAGCTCCGGATGGACTCGAGCAGTTTCAGATTTAGATTTTTTTCCTGAAAAAAGGCATTCTGAAATCAAGGGCGGATTATGCCCTTAAATTTACAAGGGGGCAAATTGTACCAGAAAACGGTTCTCCGTAATGGGATCAGGCTAGTCACCGAAAAAATTCCATACGCCCATTCGGTTTCGACCGGAATCTGGGTAAACGCCGGCTCCCGCGATGAAAGCCCAGTCGAGCGCGGTATCACGCACTTCATCGAACATATGCTTTTCAAGGGCACAAAACGTAGAAGCGCTCTCGACATCGCCAAGGAATTCGATTCGGTGGGCGGTTTTGCCAACGCCTTCACATCCAAGGAGAACGTCTGTTTTCATGCCAAAGTCCTTGCTTCTCACCTTTCGTTGCTGACCGATCTTCTTTCGGACCTTTTTCTCCAATCGGTTTTTGACCCTGCGGAGATAGAGCGCGAACAAAGTGTCATTGTCCAGGAAATCCGGATGGTCGAAGACACACCCGATGAGTTCATCCATGTACTGTTCCAGCAAGATTTCTGGAATCAAAACCCGCTTGGATTGCCTATCTATGGGTCGGTTGAAACCGTTGAAAAAGCCAATCGCAAGGAAATGATCGACTATATAACCCACCGTTTCAACCCGGGAAGAATTGTAATAGCGGCAGCCGGAAATCTCGAACACCAAAACTTTCTCGACCTCATCGCTCCTGCCATGGAAACGCTCA
This sequence comes from uncultured delta proteobacterium, assembly GCA_963725365.1. Classification (GTDB taxonomy): domain Bacteria; phylum Desulfobacterota; class Syntrophobacteria; order Syntrophobacterales; family Syntrophobacteraceae; genus SbD1. Next base: position 26,719 of record CAVRZU010000173.1, read on the forward strand.
ACACCTCGAGCCTGCTGCCTGAGCGCCATCCTCCGGAGTGTAATTTCTTCTCCAAGGTAGTTAAAAAAGACCTCGAACAAGCCCACCTGGTAATCGGCATGCGGGGGACTTCACAGACCGAAGAAACGCGTTTCGCCTCACATCTGTTAAATGTCATACTCGGGAGCAGCATGAGCAGCCGACTTTTCCAGGAAATCAGGGAAAAACGCGGTTTGGCCTATTCAGTCTATTCTTTTTCTCACAGTCATGAAGATTCCGGAATGCTCGGCATCTACGCAGGTATTTCTCCGGAGAATGTTCGGGAAGTCCAGCGCCTGATTAACGACAGCTCTCAATTCTCGCCCGGGAACCCATTCCTGAGGCCGAACTCAGATAGCCAAGGAATATATCAAAGGCAATATGTACATTAATGCCGAGAGCAACGATTATCGCATGAACCGGCTTGCAAAAAATGAGTTTCTGTTCGGCCGCTACGTTCCTTTTGAAGAAATCGAAAACAAAATAAATTCGATCACCTCCGAAGAAATACGGACATGGTTCCGCACTGTTTACAGCCCGGATAAAATGGCCTCGATGCTCTATGGCCCTGTGGACATCGAATCTTAAATTCAGAGGATACGGCCCGATGTCCCTGCTTTTCCAGGTGCTTGCAAGCGGCTCCCGGGGTAATTCGATCCTGGTGTGCAGTGAAAAGACTCGGGTTCTTGTCGATGCGGGGACCACCTGCAAGGGACTTGTGGGCCGTCTTGCAAAAACTCAGGTGCAGGCAAAAAGTCTTGATGCGCTCCCTGGTAACCCATGAACATAGTGATCATGTCAGCGCCGCCGGCACCTTGAGCAGAAAGTTCAACCTGCCGGTCTACATGACAAGAGGGACCCTTGAAAATCTGCCCCCCAATATTGGCCAGTGCGCTTCAGTTACCGTCTTCAGGACCGGAAGCAGCTTTACAATCGGCGACCTTGTAATTCACCCCTTTGCCACCTCACATGATGCTGGGGAACCGTCCGGGTTCATAATCGAAAACAATGGCCTGCGCCTGGGGATATGTACAGACCTCGGAATAGCCACAAACCTGGTCAAAGTGAGGTTGAAAGGCTGTCACGGCCTGGTCCTTGAGGCCAACCACGACGTCAACAGGCTTCTCGAAGGCCCATACCCCTGGTTTCTCAAGCAACGAATAAGGAGCGCCCACGGCCACCTGTCAAACGAAGACGCCTGCAATCTCCTTGAAGTGGTGTATCATGAAGACCTGAGGTGCGTTACCCTTGCCCATCTGAGCGAGACCAACAATCACCCCGACCTGGTGCTGGAAAGCTGCCGCAAGCTCCAACAGTCACCGAACTGGGAATGCGTCCGCTTCGAACTGGGAAAACAGGACGATCTCGCCCCCGCCATCGAATTGAAATAGGAGGTCGCGGAGAAAAACAGATCGGGTGGCGCGCCGAGACGCCGGGGTCGCAACAGAAAAACAGATACAGTCCCTCATGTCCTTCGGGACACCCTTGAAACCATATGAAAAGGCGCACCAGGCGCCCGAATTCTTTCTCCGCGCCCTCCAAATAAAAAAGGCCGGAAAAATCCCGGCCTGCTGCCTTTTCACAACTCCGCGCAGACAAGACCTTGTCCACCCTGCGGACCAAGCTGTAAACGATTTAGTTAAACAAGTTTCTTGACGTTAACCGCTTGCGGTCCTTTTGGTCCACGTTCCACGTCGAAACTCACGCGCTCTCCCTCACTCAAAGAGCGAAATCCTTCAGACGCAATGGCACTGTAGTGGACGAAAACGTCACCCTGATCATTGGTTTCAATAAAGCCATAGCCCTTCTTGTCGTTGAACCATTTCACTCGGCCTTCCGACGACATCTCTCCAATTCCTTTCCTTCGCTGGTCCCGGTTCCATTGCTTGCAGTTTCGCTACTTCGAGCAATCCTTGCAAAACTCCACCTTTTTGCGGTCCGATCCAGGCCGCTTGCCGCTAAGGACCGAACAACAAGCTCCCCAATGCAAAATTCCCTACAAAAGAAATTAAAGAATGTCAAGCAATTAATTACATAAATACTGATTTAACCTAAGACTGGCACCTCAGTACATAACTATACCAAATCAGTATTAATTGTGCATCGTACAGACCTGTTTTGAGAATATGATACTGAGTGAGGAAGAGTTTGAAGATAACGAATTAGCTGCTCATGGTTTTGTTCTCTTGACCGGCCCTGCTTCAAAGAGACCTCAGAACTCACTTTGTCAAGTCTTCAAGAGCCTGGTTCAAGGTGGGAAATCTAAACGAAAAGCCGGTTTCCATCAATTTTTTTGGAACGGCCCTTTGACCTTTGAGTACTACGCTTGAGAACTCACCCAGCATGGTGCGCATCAAGAAAGCGGGCACCGAGGGGAGCACAACCGGCCGGCCCAGAGTCCTTGCCAGGAGCTTGGCAAATTCCGAATTCCTGACAGGATTCGGGGACACACAGTTTACAGGGCCTGAAATTGCACTCTCACTTAGAAGAAAAGAAATAATGTTAAAGAGATCTTCCTGGTGTATCCAGGGCATCCACTGCCTGCCGCTGCCTATGGAGCTTCCAAGCATGTAGCGGAAAACAGGCGTCATCATTGAAAGAGCGCCCCCTCCCCTGCCCAGGACTATACCGAACCTGCAAAGAGCAACCCGGTTTCCGGACTGGGCAGCCTTTTTCGCCTCATCCTCCCACTCCACACAGATCTGAGACATAAATTCGTAGCCGTGAGGAGCTTCCTCACTCAGGATCTCGTCATCCAAACGGCTTCCGTAATAGCCGACGGCCGATGCGTTTATCAAAATCTTTTCTTTGCCCGAAGCAACCAGTGCGTCCACCAGATTACGTGTGGAAAGAACACGGCTTTCGACAATGGCCTTTCGCGCCGATTCAGTCCAGATAGTAAAGATAGAGCTTCCGGCAAGGTTTATCGCCGCATCTGTTTGCGCTACCCGTTGCTGCCATTCGCCTGGTTCTTTGGGATCACCTTCCACGATGGTTGCCCATGGGACAGATTCCTTTGCCCTCTGCATGGAACGGGTGAGTATGAAGACCTCATGCCCTGATTCGGAGAGCCTCCTCGTCACATAGCTCCCGATAAAACCAGTTCCACCGGTAACGAATATCTTCATGTGATTTCCTTATGATTGTCCGGCTCTATTCGCCGGGCTTCTTTGTCTCCATGGAACCGAATACAAACTTGGAGATAAGACTTTCGATATCAATCGGCGGTTGAGTTTCACGTATAGTCCCACCGTTTTGAATATAAGACCAGAGGCCCCGGGTTTATCGACACATATTTATCCCCGATGATGCCCATGGTTTTTATGCTGGCGATTGAGTCTTCTTCAAGTTTGACATTCTTATTTATGCTCAGGGTGACTTCGGCGTGGCTGTCCTTGAGCCGGACACTTTTAACTTCACCTATTCCAACTCCTGCCATGGTAACCTGGGCCTTGTTTTTCAACCCGGAGACCGTGGGGAATGCGGCGACCACCTCATAGCGGCTATTGCCGATGCTTAAATTCCCGAGACTAAAAGAAAGATACCCCAGGCAAAACACTCCGATTATCAGGAAAAGACCAACGCTAAACTCTAACCGTTTTCGTTCCGGTTCCATGCAAATTTCCTTTTTGCCCGTTTATAGCAAGATCGAGGTAATTACATAATCACTTATAAGAACAGCTATCGATGCCATCACAACGGCATTGGTGGTGGCCCGTCCCACCTGTTCAGGGCCGAAGCTGCTCTCGTCCACGCCGGCATAAAACCCCTTATAGGTGCATACCCATACTATAAGAATGGAGAAGCAGACGGACTTGACAAGTCCCATGTATAGATCGCACCAGTCCACGCTTGAAATAAGACTGTCCCAAAAAGCTCCGGCATTTACTCCTAATAAGCCCACTCCTATTATAAAGCCGCCCAAAATTCCAACAACGTCGCAAAAGGCGGTAAGCAGCGGCAGGCAAACCATGCTTGCTATGAATCGGGGCGTGATAAGATAGGAAAAAGGATCGATCGCCATGCACTCAAGGGCGTCTATCTGTTCTTCGATCCTCATTATGCCGATTTCAGCGGCGGTTGCCGATCCGGCCCTGCCCGTCACCATGAGCGCGGAAAGAACGGGCCCGAGTTCACGTATCAGTGACAATCCGACGGCAGACCCCAACCAGCCTTCGGACCCGAACTTGGTCAAGGTATGGTAGCCTTGGAGAGAGAGCACCATCCCGGTGAAAGCTGCGGTAAAGCCTATGACGAGGAGTGACTTCGTACCGATGAACTCGATCTGCTTTACTGTGGGCCAGAATTTTCCCGGCGGACGGACGATTCCACGAATGGTGTAGATAAAAAACATTCCCAGGCGGCCCGCGGAAAATACCCGCCCCAATGCGTAAGCGCCAAGGGACTGGACGGGATTTACCATTGGAAGGCTCCTGCGCTATATTTTCCAGAAAATAATGGAGACGGGCACTGTTTCAAGATCATCGTCATGTCTCCTCGACAAAATATTGGTGACAGGCCCGACCCTAAATTCGGGGATCAGGCTCACGGCTCAGAAACTGTCGCACACGTGGATTCACGCTGTTTCGAATTTCTTCCGGCAGGCCTGCAGCCATGACCAGGCCATTATCCATTACAACAATCTCATCTGCTATTTTAAAGGCGCTTTCAAGTTCATGGGTGACCACCACGACAGTCATTCCATGAGTCTGCCTCAAGCTGAGGATCAAACGATCCAGACCGGCTGCAGTAATGGGATCCAGACCCGATGAAGGTTCATCCACAAAAAGTATCTCGGGGTCCATGATCAGCGCCCTTGCCAGACCGGCCCTCTTCTTCATCCCTCCACTGAGTTGGGACGGCATATAGTCGCAAAATTCGGCGAGCCCGACCAACTCGAGCTTCGCAAGCGCCAGATTCCTGACTTCTTCGGAGCGAGCGGAGGTGTGGACTTTCAGGGGAATGGCGATATTTTCGATCAGGGAAAGCGAATTGAACAGAGCGCCGCTCTGAAACAGCACGCCGATCCTGCGCCTGTATTGCATGAGCGCGTTTTCGGAAAACGCGCCCAAATCCTGGCCATCTACCATAATCTGCCCGGCCCCGGTTCTTTTCAGGCCGGTAAGGTGGCGGAAAAGAGTCGTCTTCCCGCAGCCGCTGACTCCCATGATAACGGCGACCTGGTGTTTCGGGATGGCGAAACTGATATCGAACAGTACCTGACGGCTGTTGTAAGAACTATTCAGGCCGCGTATTTCGATGATATTTTCGATGGACATGCACTATCCTAATCAATCAGATCCAGATTAAAATCATGCATTATATAAGACTATTGTGCAAATTAGAAACCTTATATTCGCTGGATACTTCCCTCCGCGGCTCGCTCTGCCACGGTGTCGAAACAAAATTATTCCTTTTATAGTGAGCCGGTTCTGTGGGATACTTTGAAACATTCCAATATCTGAATTCGTTTTAAAGAGGACAAATCGATGAAAACGCAAGACACACCCATAATGAAGGCCATTTTTGAACGGCGCAGCATTCGCCATTTTTCGGATGCCTCAGTTTCTCGCGATTCGGTTATGGAAGCCCTGCAAGCTGCTTCCTGGGCGCCTTCGGGACTCAATAACCAACCCTGGCGCTTTGCGATCATTTGGGAAAAGGATTCGAAAGAATCCATTGCGGCCCTTACAAGATACTCCGCAACTCTCAAATCGGCAGCCGTTCTCATCGCTGTGTTCCTGGACAAAGATACGTCATACGATTACACGAAAGATTGCCAGGCCGTCGGGGCTTGCTTGCAAAACCTGCTCCTGTCGCTGCACTCATTTGATCTCGGGGCAGTTTGGATAGGAGAAATCCTCAAGAACAAGGACCGTGTCAGAGAGGTCCTGAAACTTCCGGAGCGACTGGAGCTTATGGCCATTGTAGCAGTGGGGCATCCGGCTCACCGCGACCAGAAATCACACAGAAGGCCTATAGAGGAACTGATTTTGCTCGAAAAATGATATTTGTCAATTGCTTGATTCCTGAGGGAGGGAGCCTGTGGCAATTAAAATCGGCAACAGAAAATACCTGATAGCGTTTTTGTGCGTTCTGCTGGTGAGTGCTTGCGGCTGCAGCAGCCACTCGAACGCACCGCCCCCCAACCCGGTGGGCCAGTCCCAGCAGGCGCCGCCCTCCTATGGACCTGCACCCGGGCCAGCTTACGGGCCCCCTTCACAATCCACCGGCACTGCCGCCCCGGTTTCTCCTTCCGCTTCCGGAACTAAATTTTTTGAATTCAACGATATCCCCATCCCTCCCGAGATCAGTGTACAAACAAAAAATTCCTACGTCTTTCAATCCGGGCAGATCAAGATGGGATTCTTGACATTGCGCGGCAGAGTGGATTCTAATTCTTTGGTAAACTTTTTTGTATCCGCGATGCCGCAGCAAGGCTGGAGATTGAAGGCTCAGTTCAGATCCGGCCGCTCGCTTTTGATTTTCGACAAATCTGACAGGGCCTGCGTGATACTGATGAAGGAAGATACTTATTATACTTATGTTGAACTCTACGTGTCGCCGGCCGCGGGTTAGCCTTCAAACTGACCCACGGTGTCCGCGGGCGGCTCATTAGCCGGAAACAATTATGCTAAAGGCAAAATCGATCCTTCTTGGTGTGAGCGGCGGAATCGCCGTGTATAAGTCCGCTGAACTGGTGCGGCTTTTGGTCAAAGAGGGCGCCTCGGTTAATGTGGTTATGACCGCAAACGCGCAGCAGTTCGTGACACCCCTGACTTTCCAGGTTCTTTCCAATAATGTGGTAGGAACCGATCTGTTCAGCATGGAATCCGAATCGCGGATTTCCCATATTCAAAAGGCAAGGTTGCCGGACCTGATTGTGCTCGCCCCGGCTACAGCCAATCTCATGGCCAAAATGGCCGCAGGGATCGCCGACGACTACCTTACCACCATACTGCTTGCCACAACTGCTCCGGTGCTCGTGTGTCCGGCAATGAACGTTAAGATGTGGGAGCATCCGGCCACACAGAGAAACCTGAAGACACTTGTAGAACTGGGGTACCGAATTCAGCCGCCGGCAGTAGGTGCTCTTGCCTGCCAGGAGGAAGGCGCGGGCCGCCTGGCGGAGCTTGGCGATATCATGGAGGGTTCAATCCGGCTGCTGACTCCCCCGTCTCTTGCCGGCAGAGGCTGTCCTGGTCAGCGCCGGTCCGACCTGGGAGCCTTTCGATCCCGTTCGCTTCCTCGGCAATCCTTCGAGTGGCAAAATGGGTTATGCGCTGGCAAAGATTGCCGCGCGCAGGTCCGCCCGGGTCCACCTGGTTTCCGGGCCCTGCTGCCTTGAGGCCCCGGCAGGGGTTGAACGAACCTGCGTTACGAGCGCGCTGGAAATGAGGGACGCTATTTTCAGACTTTCCCCTCATGCGGACGCCGTTGTAATGGCCGCAGCGGTAAGCGATTACCGGCCATCGGAAAGGGCTATTCAAAAAATTAAAAAAACACAGCAGGGGCTAAGTGTTCTCTTCGAGCCCAATCCTCGACATTCTCGCCGCCCTTGGTGAAGTTAAGCCGCCGGCGCAGGTGCTGGTCGGTTTTGCTGCGGAGACCGAGAATCTTCTTGCAAACGCCAGGAAAAAACTTGGCCAAAAGAACCTCGACTTCATCGTAGCCAACGACCTTACCAGAAAAGGCTCCGGGTTCGCCTGCGACACCAACGAAGTTAAGATAATCGAGCGAAGCGGAGCCGTTAGCGACCTTGTTCCCATGACTAAGGAAGAGGTTGCCTCGGAGATATGGAACAGGGTCGAGCAATTGTTTAAAGGCGCTAAAAATTGACTCGGTACGACACATCCAATGAGCTTGCCGCCTGTTTGGAGAGGCTGCGGTGGGTGCTCTGGGGCTACAGGGCCGCAGGCATTAGTGACTTGGAACGCTGCCCCTCGGAACTTCAGGAACAGGCCGTCGGCCTGCGCCAGCTTTTCCAGCACGGCGGGGGCGAGGCCGGTGCGCAGCCATAAATCGCGCACGGAATCGTATCCAGAACAGCGCCGCGCCGCCAGCAGGCGCATATCGTTTTCGGCCACGCCGTGGACCTGGCGAAAGCCCAGCCGCAGCGCGCGGCGGCCCAAAATATCCTCGGCCATTTCGGCGTGGCGCGGATGCGCGGGCCCAAGCTCCCCCGCCGGCTCCAGCGTGCAATCCCATTGGGAGGCGTTCACGTCGACCTCGCGCGCCTCAATTCCATGTTCGCGCGCGTCGCGCAAAATCTGCGCGGGCGCGTAAAAGCCCATTGGCTGGGAGTTCAGCAGCGCGCAGGCGAAAACGTCGGGGTAGCGGCACTTCAGCCAGGAAGAGGCATAAACCAGCAGCGCGAAGGAGGCCGCGTGGCTTTCGGGAAAGCCATAGGAGCCAAAGCCTTCGATCTGCTTGAAGCAGCGCTCGGCGAAGTCGCGCTCATAGCCGCGCGAAACCATGCCGGAAATCATCTTGTCGCGAAATCCGCCGACAAGTCCGGCGCGTTTGAACGTCGCCATGGCGCGGCGCAATTGATCGGCCTCGCCGGGAGAAAATCCCGCCGCGACAATGGCGATCTTCATCGCCTGCTCCTGAAACAGCGGCACGCCGAGCGTCTTGCCGAGGACGTCTTCCAGCTCCTTCGAGGGATAGTCGACCTTCTCCTTGTTCATGCGGCGGCGCAGATAGGGATGCACCATATCGCCCTGAATGGGGCCGGGCCGCACGATCGCCACCTCGATGACGAGATCGTAGAAACATCGCGGCTTCAGGCGCGGCAGCATCGACATTTGCGCGCGGCTCTCGATCTGGAACACGCCAACCGTGTCGGCGCGCGAGACCATCGCGTAAACGCGCGGATCTTCCGC